>NZ_NREN01000029.1:0-1463 GCF_003627915.1 Campylobacter sp. P255 | reverse complement strand
TTCAATCTATCAATGAAATGGGTGAAAGTATTAAAGAACAAACTACAGGTATTACTCAAATTAATGATGCTGTAGCTCAAATTGATAGCGTAACACAAGAAAATCTAAAAATAGCTAAAGATAGTGCAGCTATATCTGATAATGTTAATAAAATAGCTAATGATATCTTAGAAGATGCTAGAAAGAAAAAGTTTTAATTGATTGTTAGCAAGCCAAACCTTTAAGGGTTTGGCTTTTATTTTATAGTTTTAATTATTATTTGTTTTTTATTTTTTTATTGTTTTTTTGCATTTAAATACTATATTTTTTTATTAAAAATGATATAAGATAATTTCTACCCTAAATGAACTCAAAACTAGTTATAAGGATACTCTAGAATGAAAAAAATTACAAGTAGTTTAACAGGAAAGTTAACATTTTTGGTGTTTTTAGCTATTGTAGCTATTTTATTCGTAGCAAATGCTTTTAACTATGCTGAAGTAAAGCAAGATGTGCAAAAACTCATCAACGACATACAAGTAAAAACTATGCAAGATGTTTTGAAGAATTTTGATGATCATACCGCTTCAAGAAGCGATGCAATCAAAGCTATTGCTTCAGAGTTGCAAAAAAACCCAAATGCAACTACAGATGAAATATATACTATACTTAGAGCCGTAAAAGAAGCAAGTCGTTTTGATGTAGTATATGTTGGTCTTGCAAGCAATGGCGCAATGATTCGATCAAATGGTAACCATCAAACACCAGCTGATGGCTATGATCCTAGAATTAGAAGTTGGTATAAAAACGTTTCTTCAGGACAAGATAAAGTTGTCATTTCAAAACCTTATATTGCTCCTAGTTTAAAAGCTCCTTCTTTATCTTTTTCTTATCCAATAGTAGTCAATGGCAAAGTAATTGGTGCAGTTGGGGGTAATTACGACTTAAGTACCTTTTCAGATAGTGTACTAGCTATGGGTAGATCTCAAAGTGGTTATACTGTGGTTTTAGATGATGATGGCACAATACTATTTCATGAATCTTCAAAAGCTTTGCTTACAAAAGACAATTTAAGCCAAAGTATTGTTAAAGCTTATCTTTCTACTCCTGAAGGTAAAGCGGGTCAACTTTCTAGCGAACCTATGATTATCGAAGATGGAAGTGGTCCACGTAAAGCAGTTATATGTCAAGAATCATCAACAGGATACAATGTATGTGTAATCGCAGATGAAAAAATTTACAGCGATCCGGTTAATCATGCTCTAGTAAAGCAAATTATTATCGGACTTATTAGCATTGTAATCGCACTAGTTGTGATCAGATTTATGATCAACTACAACCTATCTCCGCTGAAAAAAATCACTACCGGCCTTAACTCTTTCTTTGATTTTATCAATCATAAAACTAAAGATTCAGCTATGATTGATGTAAAAAGCAATGATGAACTTGGTGCTATGGCTAAAACCATTAATGAAAACATCACT
>NZ_NREN01000028.1:0-1488 GCF_003627915.1 Campylobacter sp. P255 | reverse complement strand
TCCACTCAAAACCTTCCTATCAATCTTTCCGTTTGCATTTAAAGCAAATTGTTCTACTTTAATAAATTTCTTAGGTATCATATAAGCAGGAAGTTTATCTTTTAAAAAGTTTTTAAGATCTAATTCTTCCTTGCTTTCATAAAAACAAATAATTTCTTCTTTAAAAATACAAGCACAATTTCTTACATTCTCGTGAGAATTTATAATACTTTCTATCTCTCCAAGTTCTATACGGTGTCCCATGTATTTGATTTGATGATCTATTCTACCATAGCATAAAAGCTCACCAAATTCATTATAAGCTACCACATCGCCTGTTTTATAAAGCAAGTCTAAGTAGTTATCGTGCAAAGGATTTTGCACAAAAGCTTGCTTTGTTTTTTCTTTATCATTGTAATACCCTAAAGAAAGACAAGTTCCTCTTACATAGAGTTCGCCTTTGATTCCTACTTGACTTGGAGTAATCAAATTTAAATCCTCATCAAAGACTAGAAGCTGGGTGTTTTTACAAGCTTTACCTATAGGTAAAAGTTCATCATCGCTAAATTGCCTATCCACTATGTAAAAAGAGCACACATCGGTGATTTCAGTAGGTCCATAAAGATTGGCAAATAAAGTTTTAGGAAGGCGCTTGCGCCAAATGTTGAGTTGTTTATTTGGCATGATTTCACCACAAAAGAGAACTTTATTTAAACATTTTAGCTTGAAGGTATCAAGAGCGTTGGTATTGGCAAAATAAATTAGCACAGAAGGCACCCAAAAAATCATGGTAATTTTTTCTTGCTCTAAATACTCTAAAATTTTATTTGGAAAAGCAAAAAGATGATTAGGAATGATGTGAAGCGTAGCGCCCATTTTAACAGAGCTAAATATATCTAATATACTATTATCAAAGTAAAACGGTGCTTGATTCGCAAGTATATCATCATGGCTTAGTTTAAAGGTCCCACACACCCAAAAAGTATAATCAATCACACTTTTATGGCTTATACTTACTCCTTTTGGCACCCCTGTGCTTCCACTTGTAAAAAATACATAAAGTAAGTTTGTATCTATATGAGCATTTAGAGCTTTTTCTAAAGCATTTTCATTTATATCAAAGCTTTCAAAATCTTCTGTGAAAATGGTATCAAGATTAAAATCCAAATTTAATTTTTTAGAAGTGATTAAAAGCTTTGGTTTTAAAACTTCTATGACTTTTTCTACACGCTCTTTGGGGCTTTTTTCATCTAAAAGCGTATAAAAATTCCCACTTTTTGCTACACCAAAAAAAGAAAGCAAACAATCAATCCCTTTAGGAAGTATGATTAGTATAGGCTCTTGTATGCTTTTTGTAGGAAGTTTAGAAAGAATTTTACTTGCTATTTTTTTACTTAAATCATCAAAGTCTTTATAGCTTATACTTTTGCCATTAAACTCAACAAAAGCATTTTTATTTCCAAATTTAGTAACGCTTTCTTGTAAAAAATCATTGATGTGGGTTGTCAT
>NZ_NREN01000027.1:0-1495 GCF_003627915.1 Campylobacter sp. P255 | reverse complement strand
TTCAATCTATCAATGAAATGGGTGAAAGTATTAAAGAACAAACTACAGGTATTACTCAAATTAATGATGCTGTAGCTCAAATTGATAGCGTAACACAAGAAAATCTAAAAATAGCTAAAGATAGTGCAGCTATATCTGATAATGTTAATAAAATAGCTAATGATATCTTAGAAGATGCTAGAAAGAAAAAGTTTTAATCGTTAAAATAATTTTTAATCCAAGTATGAAATTTGTAGATACTTGGATTAAATGATAATATTTTATCCTTAAAAATCCGATTTTACTCACTATTTACAAAAAAATATTAATATTAATTAATCTGTTTTTTTGAAATTAAAATTTAATTTATTTTTTAGCTATAAAATTCTGAAAGTATAAAAATATGTTTTAGGAGAATTTATGAATAACATAAAAATAAAGATGGCTTTAATTGCTTCTATTTGTTCGGCAATAATGTTGATAATCTTAGGTTCATTAAGTTTTGTTCTTAATAAAGATATATTGATACAAGATCGACAAGCTGATGAGATATCAAAAATATCTTCAGCAAATACTATTTTCAACACCTTTATAACTAGTAAAATTGATGGTTTTGAAAATTGGTTAAAATATATCAACGATGAAACTAAAAATACTCAATTAAGCAATGAAGATCTTTTAAATGAGCTTTCTTATAAATTAAAAACATTAAAAACAATGGGTGCTTTAAGTTCTTTCATAGGATTACCAAATGGAGATGTTATTATCAGCTCTCCTATATCAGATAAAGAAAATAAATTTTTTGATGTAATTAAAAAAACTTCTACTTTTGATGCTAGAGAAAAAGAATGGTTTAAACAAGCAATTAGCAAAAATGAATTATATGTAACACCTGTATATATTGATGAACTAACTAAAAATCCTTGTATTAGTATAGTAAAAGCAATATATAAAAACAATAAGCTATTAGCTGTTTTTGGTATAGATATTGATCTAGAAGATATCAAACCTTCAATGGAAAGTGTCGGAGAAAAATTAGTCGTTATGGATTCAAAACAAATTCCTTTTATATCATCTGAACATATACAAGAAAAAACAGAAGAACATAATATTTTATTTACAGAATCTTCTAAAGCAGGAAATATGCAAATTTTTGAGTATCAAGACATGAAAGGAAATAATGCTATTGGAGTTTGCAATAATGTTCGAAATTTCTATGGAACATCTTATTCTATTTGTTCATCGGCCGAATTAAAAATGATTTTAAAAGAAGCTGATAGAGGATTAATTGGACAAATAATAATTGTAGTAATTTTAGTTTTAATTTCAGTAATATTTTTATATTTTTTAATGTCTTATTATTTATCACCACTCCAAACCATTCAAAGAGGCCTTAACTCTTTCTTTGATTTTATCAATCATAAAACTAAAGATTCAGCTATGATTGATGTAAAAAGCAATGATGAACTTGGTGCTATGGCTAAAACCATTAATGAAAACATCACTAAAACTAAAA
>NZ_NREN01000026.1:0-1636 GCF_003627915.1 Campylobacter sp. P255 | reverse complement strand
CTTTTTTAAAAAATTCCAAAGCATTAAGTCATTTTGTAAAGGCTTATAGAGGTAAGATTTTAAGATTACTTGCAAGGGAAAATATACAAGATAAAGTAAGTTTATTGGAAAAATTGCCAAGTGAATTAAAGGTTAAAGATATAAAAATACAAGGATTAAAAGAAGAGGTTATTTTGGATATGGTAAGCTAAGCCATTTGGCTTAGCTTTTATAATTAGAATTTATATAGAGCTTCAAGTCTGATGTATTGATCTTTAGTATCGTCTTGACCAGCTGTGTTGAAGTCTTCATTTAGGTAAGAATAGAATCCGCTAAATGTAAGTTTTGGACTATAAGCATAAGATACGCTTGCAATATATTCATTTTTATCAATATCGTTTATATTTGCTCTTTCAGTTTTACCGCCGATATAGTCAAATCCTACTCTTAAAGTTTCAGCAAAAGTATAGCCTAAACCTGCAAAGTAGAAGAAGTTTTCACCATGGCTATTAACTAATTTACTACCATCTGAATAGAAAATTTGTTTAGCTGGAGCGATTACTCTGCCTGTATCTTCTAAAGTAACGATAGTTGATTTTTCTTTATCACCATAACCAACGATACCTGCTTGGAAATCAAAAGCAGAGATTTGTCCGCTGAATTTAGCAGCGTAGAAATTGTTGTCAGTAAAACCTAATTTTTCTTTGTCACTGTCTAAGCTGTTTCCTAGGTATTGACCTTGGATTTTGAAATTCATATCATTGAATGCAAAATTATAGCTAGCATCTACTGCATATAAGAATGCCCAGTTAGCTGAATAAGCAGCCCATACTTGGAATGCAAATGGATCAAAGTCGCCTAATACAGCAGCACCGTATAGTGAAGATTTAGCAATACCTAAATTTGAAAAATCACCATCATCTTGCCAATTTAGTGCATCAAACCAGTAACCAGCAAAAGTTAAACCTTCGATAGAGTTGTTTACTACTTTAGCTCCTGTGCCTACAGCATCATCAGTCCAGATAGAACCAACTTCTAATTTACCGAAAGTTACGCTTGTAGCATAAGCTTCGTTAGTGTATTCTAAATAAGCTTGTTGTACATTGAAAGTTTTGTTTGTTTGAGTGTTAGCTTCACCAAAACCAAGATCAGTTGAGTTATATTGGAATTGAACGAAAGCTTTGAAGTTATCATCTAAAGCTGCTTTAAAGTTTAATTGTGCTTTAAATTTGTGAGCGTTGTTTTTAGAGCTATTGTAACCATCAACAGTAGCACCGCCGATATCTTTTCTATCAGATTCAAATCTGTATCTCATCATTCCTGATACATCAACATCTTTTATAGCTTCTTCAAGTGAAACAGCGTTAGCTGCTGAAAAAGCACCTGCAGCTAAAGCTGCTACTAAACTAAGTTTAACTAGTTTCATGAGAATTCTCCTTATTAAAATTAAAACTATGGCTTGTATTATAACATAGTTTTATATAAGAATTCTTAAAGTAAATAAAAAAATGCATCAAAGTATTTAAGAGTTTGTAAGATGATAATATATCTTTAAAGATCTAGCTTAAAACTAGATCTTTAAAAACTAAGGAGTTATCTATGAATGTTTGCTTTTACAAGTGTAATTATGCTCCTTGATAGTTAATGTTTGGAAACT
>NZ_NREN01000025.1:0-1651 GCF_003627915.1 Campylobacter sp. P255 | reverse complement strand
CTACATCTTTAAATGGAGAATTTCTAGCACTCATCATTTTTTCATCTGCTAGAATAATCTCTTTATCAAATTCTTCACTTAGAAGTTCTTCTAGATCAGCAACCAAGCTAACTAGGGCTAGAGAGTCTAGACAACCTCCAAAACCATTGTATAGTTTTGTATTTTCGTTTGCTGTTTTTAGCTCCGGTATTTCATCTGATAAATTATTGAGTAGTTGTAATATATTTTTTTTGATGCTATTTTCCACGATAAGTCCTTTATTCTTAATTAAAAAATTATTTGAATTATGCCATAATTATTTTTTATTTAAGTTTAAAACTATGTATTTTTAATAGGATGTATTCGAATGAAAAAAAATATTGTATTAATTGGGGCTAGTAACTCAAGGGTTCCAGGAGGATTACAAGCCGGGCTAGATCATGAAGATGTAAATTTTTTTAACTTATCAATCGGAGGAACAACATCGTTACACAAGCTTTATTGCTTAAGAAGAAAAAAGAACCAAGAAATACTTAACAATGCTGACCTGATTATTATCGAATCTAACATTATGGATACATCTATTTTAAGCATATTGCATGTTGATTGTGTTTTAAATAATATATGTTATCTTTATGATGAATTAGTGACTTTAAGAAAGAAAATTCTTATTTTGTTTTTATTTGAACACAGAAGTATCAAAAGTAATCCCAATGCTTATATAGTTAATAATTTGCATAAATATAAAGCTAATGAATATGGTTTTAATATTATAGATGTAGATTCGTATATAAAAGAAAGAAATATTGATAAATTTTATATGCAGCCGGATCCATATCATATGATACCAGCTGTAATGTTTGATATTGGCAGAAACATTATCAAAAATGTTGATTCTATGATTTATCCATATAAAATAAAAGAAAAAACAAAAGATAGAAATCGATTTGAGACTATTGAATTGGATGATTTTAGTAATCTTTATTGTTATGAAAATAAAATTAATATGACAAGAGATTTGATTTATAAAGAAAAAACATTAACTTTAGATAAAGATGTTGCATTAGAAATATCTGATAGATTTATAGGTTATAGATTGATGGGAATGCATACTTTTAATAATTCCATAAGTAATTATGTAAAAGAGATTTCTGGAAGTGTTTATAAAAAACACTGCTTGAGTTATTCTAGCTTAGTTTTTGAAAATTCGAAAGTAAAACTTATTAAACCTTCTTGGGGATATAATTCTTTTGTAGATATAGCTACAAATTTTATAATAGAGAAGAATACAATTTTAAAATTTAATACCTTAAATAAATATTCTGAATTGTCATGGGAGGTTGGCAATTTTAAAAATTATATTAATACGCTTGATTTTAGTAGATTGGTATCTTTATTAGTAATGAAAGATGACAATCAAAAACATTGTATAGATTTTGATGAATTGAATAAAGAAGTGCTTGTAAATAGTAAGATTAATTTTAGTTATTTAATTCCCGATTTACAATTACTCAAAGATTCAATAGAAGAATATAATATTAGAATGGATCCAATTAAATTACAGCCTTTGCAAAATCAAATAAGTATACTAAACTCTACAATTTCTTCATTAGAACAAAATAAGATTCAATTATCTCAAGAAAAAGATAAAATTCAGCAAGATAATGCTAGT
>NZ_NREN01000024.1:0-1786 GCF_003627915.1 Campylobacter sp. P255 | reverse complement strand
GGCATTAACAACGAAGGCTCTATGAATATCATCAATCATGGTAGCATACACAATGGTATTACAAATACAGGTACTATTACACTTAGTTCTAATTTTACTCCAAGCTTTAAAAAAGCAAGTGAATATAATAATGGCTTTATTGGTAAAAATAACAATGGCTACCAATTAGAAAACAATAATAAGGGTAAAATTAGCATAGATGGTTGGTATTTTAATGCTTTAGAATATACTAAAGATAATAACCAAAGATTAGAAAATTCTATCATCATAGGTGGAGATAATCTAGGTGGTATTTATGCAGATAATATTTATGTTAATACTAAAGATTTAGTATTAAATCAAATCTATGATAGTAATACTTTCTTTGCAGATAAAAACGGAAATAGCCAAGGAAATGAAACTAACAATGGTGCAGGTGTAGATGCAAGCAATATCCATAGCATTAGTGGAATTTATAACTTTGTGAATGTAGGTAAGGGTCAATATGCAGCCGTAGTAGATACTAAAGAACTTAGTGGTAAAACCCTAGCAAAGTCTATGGTATATGCTTCAAGATTAAGAGCGATTAATATCTCTAATATGTTAAGAGACATCACCTCTCAAAACTTCCAAACAGAATTCTCTCAAGCATTAAATATGCAATTATCTAAACAAGGTGAAGCTTATGGTAATGATGCAGACTTATTAGCAGAATTAGAAGACATCTTCATTCCTAATAAAAACCCACATGCAAAAAACCATACTTTCTTATTGCCTTATTATAATCACTCTAATATCAAGATAGGAAAAACAACAGGTCATTTAAAGGTTAATACTAGTGGTTTAATAGGAGGTTCTCAAAGAGAACTACCTAAAGACTATGGTGTGATAGGTTTTTATCTAGGATATGAAGATAGTAAAAAAGAACAAGCTAGACAAAGACTAAGATTTGATGATAAAACATACTATGGTGGTTTAACTTATTATGGAGTATTAGCAAGAGATGGGATTAATCAATACTATCTTAGTGCTAGAACAATCTTAGATTATACTCAAAGTGATATAGAAAAAAGCTATCAAAGCTTACCTGTTAGTGTAGAAAGTGATACTAAGGTATATGGTTATGGAGCAGAAATTAAACTAGGTGCAAATTATTATAATACTTTAGATATTGCAAGAATTTCTCCTGAGCTTGGTCTTAGTTATTATGGTATGAGTAATAAAAACTTTTCTCTTTATCACTTAGGTGGAACAAAAGAACACTACCTAGCAGAACAGTTTAATTTTATTGATGCAAGTGCTGCTTTAAAATGGTATAAACCATGGAGTGATAAATTAAGAACCAATCTTACTATGGGAGCTATTGTAAACTTATACAATGATGCAAAAGGAAATTTAAAACTAGGCACTAATCATCTTAGTGCAAAAGTAGAAACTTCAAAGTATTATGGGTTTGGACAATTAGGTCTTTCTTATGCTATAGCACATAATGCTGACTTATCACTCAATTATGCAGGTGCATTTACCTTTGATGATACTAGTTCACATACGATGTTTTTAAAACTAGGTTTATGGTGGTAAGTTTTTTCACACTAACTATGATAGTTAGTGTGAAACTAAACTCAATTGCCCAGAGTTTGCTTGAAATAATTATAGACAACAAACAAACAACAACAAACAAAAGCACGTTAATCAAGAATACAAGTGTGTAATGGTATATAAATACCAAACTCCTTATTAGGCAAACTCTCTAATAACATTAAGCTAAAAAGCTTAATGCTTATTAGCAAACTCTGGGGAGTTGGGT
>NZ_NREN01000023.1:0-2179 GCF_003627915.1 Campylobacter sp. P255 | reverse complement strand
TATATTCACTTGCTTTTTTAAAGCTTGGAGTAAAATTAGAACTAAGTGTAATAGTACCTGTATTTGTAATACCATTGTGTATGCTACCATGATTGATGATATTCATAGAGCCTTCGTTGTTAATGCCTCCATTAATGACAGCATTAGCTTGATTATATAAAAAGTCTATTGTGCCATTATTATAAATAGCATAAGCATGATCCATATTAGCTGTATCATCTAGTGTTGCTAAAGGCATTTTAACATGGCTAATGGTTCCTGAGTTGATGATAGTTCCAATATGGGCTTTGTCTTTATTGTTTTTAGTTTTTGTATTTGCTAAATTGCTAATACCTGCTATATGACCTTTATTATCAATAGCTCCTATAGCACCTGTGTTTTCTAAGCCTTGTTCTAAGGTAGCACCTTGTTTGTTTTCAAAGGTTTGCATAAAGTCTTTGTTTTCAAATTTGTTTTTAATACTACCTTCATTATTAAAAGCGCCTATCTTACTTGTATCATCTCTAGTGATTGTCATATCACCATTGTTAGTGATAGAACCTACGATAGAGCCATTTTTTAAGTCTAAGTCAGCTTTAGCACCCTCATGGTTAATGATAGAACCTACTTGACTTTCATTTGCTAGTGTAATACCATCACCATTAATAGTGCCTTTATTTTCTATAGAAGATATAAAGCTTTGATCTAGGTGGATACCTTTTTCAATGGTGCCTTCGTTGTTTATAGAACCTATTTGGCTTTTATTTGCTAGTGTGATACCATTTGCAATGGTGCCTTTATTTAAAATAGTATCTATTTGAGAATTATCTTTTAAGTCTATAGAACCTTGGATAGTTTTTCCATTGTTAATGGAAGTGATATAAGACTTACCATTAAGAGTGATATTGCCTGTGATAGTGTTTTTATTTAAAATAGAACCAATGATTTTAGATTCATTGTTAAGATTGATATTGCCCTTAATAGTACCATCGTTTTGTAAGGCTGTGCCATTTGGGTTAAGTGTCAAATCGCCATTTTTAGTCATAGTAGCTGAGGCAATTACTGCGCCATTGTTTAGATCAATAGCGTTGGTGTTAGGGGATTTATCATCTTTGGTAGTGCCTACTACACCATTATGATCAATTCTAATCCCTGCATCTACCCCTGCGACAAGCCCACCATTTAGCTGTATAGATCCTAAAGAAACTTCACCTCCTGTTTCTGAGTAATTTCCGTATTTTAAATAAATCCCAGATCCTTTTTTTGCTATAATAGTTCCGTTGTTATTGATTATAGCATTGCCTGTTGTTCCTGTGGGTGTTAAATCCTCTAAAACTATAGCCCCAAAACCTGTATCACTATGAATTATTCCGCTGTTTGTGATTGAACCAAAATTACCATCCATAATATATATCGCAGCGCTACCAGGAGCTGTGCTTTGATTGTATATCAAACCAGAATTGTTGATGTTGTTAATAGTGTGATTTGATGAACCTTGCTCCCATACAATAAGAGCCCCATAGCCATTGGTATCTTTGGTTGTCATAATAGTGCCACTATTGTTGATTGTATTAACACTTTTATTACTACCTTCTATACGAATTCCAATTTTACCTGCGATTAAACCTGAGTTAGTAATACTATCGATCGTACCACCATAGTTGTGGATACCAAAAGGCTGACTATTTCCATTTGCGATGATAGAGCCATGATTTATGATAGTTACATTATTGGTGTCTTTGTTAACCACAACACCTTTTTTATCACTAACTTCAATTTTACCGCCTTGAGTTATGGTTAAAGTACCACCACCATTGTTAATGGTAACTGTTTCATTTTTAGTATCACTTATCGTACAGCTTGTACCACTGCAACCGCCACCACTGATATCTCTTTGGTTTTTACTAGTTATTTGGATAGTACCACTTGAATGGTTATGATCACTTATGATGTTTGCATTAGCATAGCTAGCTAAAAATGAAATAGTTGCTAAAGAAAGAAAGGTTTTTTTCGTAAAAAATGAGAGTTGGTTTGATGAATTTAAAGAATGTTTGATTTGGGAATTATCGATTCCCCCCCCCCGTGAAACAAGTCATGTTTACTCCTAATATAAATGAAATGTAACAAAAGGCGTAATTATAATTTGCTGATGTTTAAAATAAGTTTAATAAACCCAAGATTTAAGGAGCGAAGAAAATCT
>NZ_NREN01000022.1:0-2226 GCF_003627915.1 Campylobacter sp. P255 | reverse complement strand
GACTCTCTAGCCCTAGTTAGCTTGGTTGCTGATCTAGAAGAACTTCTAAGTGAAGAATTTGATAAAGAGATTATTCTAGCAGATGAAAAAATGATGAGTGCTAGAAATTCTCCATTTAAAGATGTAGAAAGTCTAACTGAGTATATAGTAAAAAAACTCCAAGAGCAAGAATAATGCAAAAAATCATCATTATCACAGGAACTAGAAAAGGCATAGGTAAAGAATTAAGTGAATATTACTTAAAACAAAATCATATAGTTTGTGGTTGTTCAAGAGGCAAAGCAAGCATAGATCATAAAAATTACAGACATTTTGAATTAGATGTTTGTGATGAAAAAGCTGTAGTTTCTATGGTAAGAAGCATAAAAAAAGAATTTGGGAAAATCGATATTTTAATTAATAATGCGGGTATTGCCTCAATGAATCACACCCTAACAACCCCATTTAAAAGTTTAGATAATATTTTTAAAACTAATGTCTATGGTAGTTTTTTGTTTATAAGAGAAGTTTCAAAGATCATGAGTCAAACTTATAAAAAAGAGCAAGTTGCTATGCCTTATAGGATTGTGAATTTTTCTACTGTTGCAGTTGCTTTAAGGTTGGAAGGAGAAGCTATATATGCTGCTTCAAAAGCAGCGATTTGTAATTTAACTCAAGTTTGTGCTAAAGAATTAGGTTCATTTGGCATTACTTGCAATGCTATAGGGCCTACTCCTGTACCAACTGATTTAATTAAAAATGTCCCAAAAGATAAAATACAAGATTTGCTTAATAAGCAAGCTATAAGACGATTTGGTAATTTTCAAGATGTTGCCAATGTGGTTGATTTTTTTATTCATGAAAAAAGTGATTTTATAACAGGTCAAATTGTGTATTTAGGTGGAGTAAATGGCTAAATTTAAAAATATTTTTTTGAATAAAATTTTCAACACTAATCAAGAACAATATGCTTTAATTTATGAAGCACAAAAATACACCTACAATGATTTATGCAATAATGTAATTAATAAAATCAGCATGTTAGCAGATCTTAAAAACATAGATATTGTAGGTATTGTGGGTGATTATGATTTTGAAAGCATTAGTCTATTTTTAGCGTGTATTGAGCTAAATAAAATAATCGTTCCATTTATCAATGAAAGTGAGATTGATAATAAACTTGCTGAAATTAATTGTGATATTTTATTTAAAAACAGCCAATATGAGTTACAGAAAGAACATCACAATAATCATGAATTAATCCAAAAACTCATAGATACTAATAAACCTGGATTAATTTTATTTTCTAGTGGTAGCACTGGTAAACCTAAGGCTATGATACATGATCTTGATAAAATTTTAAATGTTTATCTCAATAAAAAAACAAAAAAACTTAATATATTATTGTTTTTAATGTTTGATCATATAGGTGGTTTGAATACTTTATTTAACTGCCTTAGTATGAATGCTTGTGCAATTGCTATAAAGGAAAGAAAAAATATCGAAGCTCTAGCCCAAGCCATAGAAAAATATCAAATTTCACTTTTGCCTGCTTCACCTTCTTTGCTTAGTTTAATGTTGGTAGCAAATGTGGTTGAAAAATACAACTTAAATTCTTTAAAGGTTATTAGCTATGGCACAGAAAGGATGTCAGAAACTTTGCTAGCGAAATTAAAACAAACTTTTCCAAAAGTTAAATTCCACCAAACCTTTGGTACAAGTGAGGTGGGTATTGCTCAGACAAAAAGTTTTGGAAACTATATTAAGTTAGAAAATATAGCATATAAAATTATTAATAACGAACTTTTTTTAAAAAGCAGTATGCAAAGTTTGGGCTATCTAAATGCAGATAATTCTGTTTTTACAGATGATGGGTATTTTGCTACTGGTGATTTAGTTGAAGTCATCAATGAAAATGGTGAAGAATATATTAAAATTATCGGAAGAAACAAAGAAATCATCAATGTTGGCGGGGAAAAAGTTTTACCTCAAGAGGTAGAAGGTGTGTTAATACAACTGCCTTTTATACAAGATTGTTTAGTTTATGGACAAAATAATCCTCTAACAGGTCAAAGTGTTTGCGTAAAAATTATATTAGAAGAAAATGAAATCTTTACTGCACTAGAAGCTAAAAAAAAGATAAGAATATTTTGTAAAGATAAATTAGCTAGTTATAAAATACCAACTAAAGTAGAAATTGTTCAAAAACTAGAAATTAGCGAGAGATTTAAAAAAATAAGGATATAA
>NZ_NREN01000021.1:0-2556 GCF_003627915.1 Campylobacter sp. P255 | reverse complement strand
TATATTCACTTGCTTTTTTAAAGCTTGGAGTAAAATTAGAACTAAGTGTAATAGTACCTGTATTTGTAATACCATTGTGTATGCTACCATGATTGATGATATTCATAGAGCCTTCGTTGTTAATGCCATTTAAGATAATACCATCATGCTTATTAACAAGTTTATCTATAGTACCATGGTTATTCATACCATAGCTAATATCCATAGTGCTTGCTAGTGGAGTTGCCTCTTTACCTATGGTTCCTGAGTTGATGATAGTTCCAATATGGGCTTTGTCTTTATTGTCTTTAGTTTTTGTATTTGCTAGATTGCTAATGCTTTCTATATTGCCTTTGTTGTCTATAATGGTAATAGAGCCGCTATTGGCTAGAGTTTGTTGGATAGTACCTTTATTATCAATACCTGAATTGATTTTTCCACTATTATCTAAACCTTTTTCTAAGATAGCACCCTCATCATTCATCAAGACATCTAAATTATCTTTGTTTTCAAATTCATTGTTTATATTACCATGATTATTAAATATACCTATCTTGCTTGTATCATCTCTAGTGATTGTCATATCACCATTGTTAGTGATAGAACCTACGATAGAGCCATTTTTTAAGTCTAAATTACCCTTAGCACCCTCATGGTTAATGATAGAACCTACTTGACTTTCATTTGCTAGTGTAATACCATCACCACTAATAGTGCCTTTATTTTCTATAGAAGATATAAAGCTTTGATTTAGATGGATACCTTTTTCAATGGTGCCTTCGTTAAAGATAGTGCCTATTTGAGAATTATCTTTTAAGTCTATAGAACCTTGGATGGTTTTTTCATTGTTAATGGAAGTGATATAAGACTTACCATTAAGAGTGATATTACCTGTGATAGATCCTCTGTTTAAAACAGAACCAATGATTTTAGATTCATTGTTAAGATTGATATTGCCCTTAATAGTGCCTTCATTTTGTAAGGCTGTGCCATTTGGGTTGTATGTGAAATCTCCATTTTTATTAGAAGATAATGCTGTTATGATAGCACCATTTTGTAAGTCGATTACATTACCATTATTAATGGAAGTTCCATTGTTGTTAGTACCTATAGTGCCTTTATTGTAAATCCCTGCAGTGCCTCCTGCAATGATAGCGTTTTCACCTTCTGCTTTGATGTAGTTTTTGATTTCTTGTTTGCTTCCAAGATAAACACCAGATCCGCTTTGTCCTAATATAACGCCAGTATTTTCAATAGTATTAATTTGATAAGAATTTTTAGAATCACTTAAATTGATCCCATGTCTACCAGCTTGTATAAACCCTGAATTGTTTATGTTTTCTATAGTCATAGAAGATAAATTATCATTAGTTCTAGAATCGATCATAGCAATACCATCATTCTCTGCTATAATCCTTCCATCGTTAGTAATGGTTTTTACTTCAATAGAATCATAACCTCCCCAACCAAGATCTTGCAAAACAATTCCATTTTTTGATTGGATTAAACCTTTATTGTTAATAACTCCAAGCCGCACTCCTTGATAAAATATCATGCCAAACTCACTAGCAAAGATTGTACCTGAGTTATTAATTACACCACCATTAGTGGCATTACCATTTTCAAATCCAAGCAATATGCCTTTTGCAATCAATCCATAATTATCTATAGTGTTAAAGCTAGAAGCAAAAACACTAAATTCTCCATCAACAGTTCCTTTATTAGTTATATTATCAATTGTTCCTCTGATAGCTTTAATGCTACCTATAAAACCACCATCATTGTTTAAATTTTTTAAAGTTCCACCGATATAAATACCAGATACAAAACCGCCATTTTGATTATTTAAAGTTCCTAAGGTGGTACTACTATTAATATTTACACCATATCCTTTTCCATTACTTTGTATAGTGCCACTGTTATTAATTGTCTCAATTTGCGAATTAGTTTTTGTTTCTATGCCTGTTGTTGAACCTATGATTGTTCCACTGTTATTAATTGTCCCAACTTTCGAATTACTTTCTACATGTATACCTGATTGTCCTGTGATCATGCCGGTGTTATTGATGTTATCAACAGTGGCTCCTACATTAATATACATTCCATAGTGGCTTCCACCTTGTATGGTGCCACTATTGGTTATAGTGTCAATTTTTCCTGCATCGGTTTTGATACCACTAACACTACCTTTAATCACTCCTTGATTATCAATGGTTACATTATTAGCATTACTACTTACCATAACACCTTGCCCATTGCTAACTTCAATTTTACCATTTTTATCTATGGTTAAAGTACCACCATTGGATCCACTAATAGTGATTTGTTGTTTTTGTTCATTACTTATCGTACAGTTTGTATTACTGCAATTACCACCACTGATATTTTTTTGGTTTTTGCTAGTTATTTGGATAGTACCACTTGAATGGTTATGATCACTTATGATGTTTGCATTAGCATAGCTAGCTAAAAATGAAATAGTTGCTAAAGAAAGAAAGGTTTTTTTCGTAAAAAATGAGAGTTGGTTTGATGAATTTAAAGAATGTTTGATTTGGGAATTATCGATTCCCCCCCCCC
>NZ_NREN01000020.1:0-5770 GCF_003627915.1 Campylobacter sp. P255 | reverse complement strand
ATTCTTTTATATTCTTTTATTCTATATTTATAAATTCTCCTTTCTATAAATTTCTTTTTTTATTTTCATTTCTTTTTTCATTTAATAAAACTTTAAGCTTTTGTTGCTATAATTTCATTTCCTTTTCAAACGAAAGGGATTTAAAAAGCTAAGATTTTTTGTCTTAATTTTTTAGTATTTGTTCTTTAAATTATTAATATTGTTAATCAAATCTTATAGTCAATCTTTGAAATCTAAATAAGTGATCGATTGAGCCAGAAAGATTTATTTTTAAATCTTAACAATCAACTTTTTCTTTGAAGAAAAAGATTAAACTTATCCAATTATTTTTTATGGAGAGTTTGATCCTGGCTCAGAGTGAACGCTGGCGGCGTGCCTAATACATGCAAGTCGAACGATGAAGCTTTTAGCTTGCTAGAAGTGGATTAGTGGCGCACGGGTGAGTAAGGTATAGTTAATCTGCCCTACACAAGAGGACAACAGTTGGAAACGACTGCTAATACTCTATACTCCTACTTAACACAAGTTGAGTAGGGAAAGTTTTTTCGGTGTAGGATGAGACTATATAGTATCAGCTAGTTGGTGAGGTAATGGCTCACCAAGGCTATGACGCTTAACTGGTCTGAGAGGATGATCAGTCACACTGGAACTGAGACACGGTCCAGACTCCTACGGGAGGCAGCAGTAGGGAATATTGCGCAATGGGGGAAACCCTGACGCAGCAACGCCGCGTGGAGGATGACACTTTTCGGAGCGTAAACTCCTTTTCTTAGGGAAGAATTCTGACGGTACCTAAGGAATAAGCACCGGCTAACTCCGTGCCAGCAGCCGCGGTAATACGGAGGGTGCAAGCGTTACTCGGAATCACTGGGCGTAAAGGGCGCGTAGGCGGATTATCAAGTCTCTTGTGAAATCCAACGGCTTAACCGTTGAACTGCTTGGGAAACTGGTAGTCTAGAGTGAGGGAGAGGCAGATGGAATTGGTGGTGTAGGGGTAAAATCCGTAGATATCACCAAGAATACCCATTGCGAAGGCGATCTGCTGGAACTTAACTGACGCTAAGGCGCGAAAGCGTGGGGAGCAAACAGGATTAGATACCCTGGTAGTCCACGCCCTAAACGATGTACACTAGTTGTTGGGGTGCTAGTCATCTCAGTAATGCAGCTAACGCATTAAGTGTACCGCCTGGGGAGTACGGTCGCAAGATTAAAACTCAAAGGAATAGACGGGGACCCGCACAAGCGGTGGAGCATGTGGTTTAATTCGAAGATACGCGAAGAACCTTACCTGGGCTTGATATCCTAAGAACCTTATAGAGATATGAGGGTGCTAGCTTGCTAGAACTTAGAGACAGGTGCTGCACGGCTGTCGTCAGCTCGTGTCGTGAGATGTTGGGTTAAGTCCCGCAACGAGCGCAACCCACGTATTTAGTTGCTAACGGTTCGGCCGAGCACTCTAAATAGACTGCCTTCGTAAGGAGGAGGAAGGTGTGGACGACGTCAAGTCATCATGGCCCTTATGCCCAGGGCGACACACGTGCTACAATGGCATATACAATGAGACGCAATACCGCGAGGTGGAGCAAATCTATAAAATATGTCCCAGTTCGGATTGTTCTCTGCAACTCGAGAGCATGAAGCCGGAATCGCTAGTAATCGTAGATCAGCCATGCTACGGTGAATACGTTCCCGGGTCTTGTACTCACCGCCCGTCACACCATGGGAGTTGATTTCACTCGAAGCCGGAATACTAAACTAGTTACCGTCCACAGTGGAATCAGCGACTGGGGTGAAGTCGTAACAAGGTAACCGTAGGAGAACCTGCGGTTGGATCACCTCCTTTCTAGAGTACAAACTGATAAGTCTCACAACTATCAGTTCATATATAGACTCAATCATCCTTGTTTAGATTTCAAAGATTGATGAAAAGCTAATTTTGGGGAATTAGCTCAGCTGGGAGAGCGCCTGCTTTGCACGCAGGAGGTCAGCGGTTCGATCCCGCTATTCTCCACCATTTATTAAGGGCCTATAGCTCAGCTGGTTAGAGTGCACCCCTGATAAGGGTGAGGTCACAAGTTCAAGTCTTGTTAGGCCCACCATAAAAGATTTGTTTATCAATCATAAATTAAAGTTTTAAAACTTAAAGCAAGTATATAGCTAATAATAAAGCAATAAGTAAAGTAAAATGATTTATTACTTATGTTTTTAAATTATTTAAACTCTTGATATATACTTCCTTTAGGTTTTAAGACCTAAGCTAAATAAATAAATAATAGAATATTTTATATATTAGATTAGTTATTTAATGTTATTTGAATTATCATTGTTAAGAGTCACAAGCAAGTTTTAATAAAAACAATTTTACAGGACTTGTTAAAGGATAAAACCTAGCTATCTTTTCTTTAGCTTTTAGTTAAAGACAAGTTTTAAACTCACAGCTTAGTTGGACTAATATTTTTAGTTTTATTAAGTGTTTAAATGCTTTCCGTCTTAAGATAGTAAAGTCTTATCATAAAAACTTTAGCAAGGAAGTGATGCGTTTTAGAATGAATTTAAAAGGTAAGCTATTAAGAGCGAATGGTGGATGCCTTGGCTGGTAAAGGCGATGAAGGACGTACTAGACTGCGATAAGCTACGGGGAGTTGTCAAGAAGCTTTGATCCGTAGATTTCCGAATGGGGCAACCCAGTATATAGAGATATATACTACCATAATGGAGCGAACGTAGGGAATTGAAACATCTTAGTACCTACAGGAAAAGAAATCAATAGAGATTGCGTCAGTAGCGGCGAGCGAAAGCGCAAGAGGGCAAACCCAGTGCTTGCACTGGGGGTTGTAGGACTGCAATGTGCAATAGGTGAGGTTAGTAGAACACTCTGGAAAGTGTAGCCATAGAGGGTGATAGTCCCGTATACGAAAACCAAACCTTAGCTAGCAGTATCCTGAGTAGGGCGGGACACGAGGAATCCTGTCTGAAGCTGGGTCGACCACGATCCAACCCTAAATACTACTACCAGACCGATAGTGCACAAGTACCGTGAGGGAAAGGTGAAAAGAACTGAGGTGATCAGAGTGAAATAGAACCTGAAACCATTTGCTTACAATCATTCAGAGCACTATGTAGCAATACAGTGTGATGGACTGCCTTTTGCATAATGAGCCTGCGAGTTGTGGTGTCTGGCAAGGTTAAGCACACGCGAAGCCGTAGCGAAAGCGAGTCTGAATAGGGCGATTAAGTCAGATGCTGCAGACCCGAAACGAAGTGATCTATCCATGAGCAAGTTGAAGCTAGTGTAAGAACTAGTGGAGGACTGAACCGATAGGCGTTGAAAAGCCCCCGGATGACTTGTGGATAGGGGTGAAAGGCCAATCAAACTTCGTGATAGCTGGTTCTCTCCGAAATATATTTAGGTATAGCGTTGTGTCGTAATATAAGGGGGTAGAGCACTGAATGGGCTAGGGCATACACCAATGTACCAAACCCTATCAAACTCCGAATACCTTATATGTAATCACAGCAGTCAGGCGGCGAGTGATAAAATCCGTCGTCAAGAGGGAAACAACCCAGACTACCAGCTAAGGTCCCTAAATCTTACTTAAGTGGAAAACGATGTGAAGTTACTTAAACAACCAGGAGGTTGGCTTAGAAGCAGCCATCCTTTAAAGAAAGCGTAATAGCTCACTGGTCTAGTGATTTTGCGCGGAAAATATAACGGGGCTAAAGTAAGTACCGAAGCTGTAGACTTGATTTTATCAAGTGGTAGGAGAGCGTTCTATTTGCGCCGAAGGTATACCGGTAAGGAGTGCTGGAGCGAATAGAAGTGAGCATGCAGGCATGAGTAGCGATAATTAATGTGAGAATCATTAACGCCGTAAACCCAAGGTTTCCTACGCGATGCTCGTCATCGTAGGGTTAGTCGGGTCCTAAGTCGAGTCCGAAAGGGGTAGACGATGGCAAATTGGTTAATATTCCAATACCAACATTAGTGTGCGATGGAAGGACGCTTAGGGCTAAGCAAGCTAGCGGATGGAAGTGCTAGTCTAAGGTCGTAGGAGGTTATATAGGCAAATCCGTATAACAATACTCCGAGAACTGAAAGGCTCTTCAAAGTCTTCGGACAGCGAGGAGAATTGCTGATGCCGTCGAGCCAAGAAAAGTTTCTAAGTTTAGCTAATGTTGCCCGTACCGTAAACCGACACAGGTGGGTGGGATGAGTATTCTAAGGCGCGTGGAAGAACTCTCTTTAAGGAACTCTGCAAAATAGCACCGTATCTTCGGTATAAGGTGTGGTTCGCTTTGTATTAGAATTTACTTCGAAAGCAAAGAAACTTACAACAAAGAGTCCCTCCCGACTGTTTACCAAAAACACAGCACTCTGCTAACTCGTAAGAGGATGTATAGGGTGTGACGCCTGCCCGGTGCTCGAAGGTTAATTGATGGGGTTAGCATTAGCGAAGCTCTTGATCGAAGCCCGAGTAAACGGCGGCCGTAACTATAACGGTCCTAAGGTAGCGAAATTCCTTGTCGGTTAAATACCGACCTGCATGAATGGCGTAACGAGATGGGAGCTGTCTCAAAGAGGGATCCAGTGAAATTGTAGTGGAGGTGAAAATTCCTCCTACCCGCGGCAAGACGGAAAGACCCCGTGGACCTTTACTACAGCTTGACACTGCTATTTGGATAAGAATGTGCAGGATAGGTGGGAGGCTTTGAGTAATAGACGCCAGTTTATTATGAGCCATTGTTGAGATACCACTCTTTCTTATTTGGGTAGCTAACCAGCTTGAGTTATCCTCAAGTGGGACAATGTCTGGTGGGTAGTTTGACTGGGGCGGTCGCCTCCCAAATAATAACGGAGGCTTACAAAGGTTGGCTCAGAACGGTTGGAAATCGTTCGTAGAGTATAAAGGTATAAGCCAGCTTAACTGCAAGACATACAAGTCAAGCAGAGACGAAAGTCGGTCTTAGTGATCCGGTGGTTCTGTGTGGAAGGGCCATCGCTCAAAGGATAAAAGGTACCCCGGGGATAACAGGCTGATCTCCCCCAAGAGCTCACATCGACGGGGAGGTTTGGCACCTCGATGTCGGCTCATCGCATCCTGGGGCTGGAGCAGGTCCCAAGGGTATGGCTGTTCGCCATTTAAAGCGGTACGCGAGCTGGGTTCAGAACGTCGTGAGACAGTTCGGTCCCTATCTGCCGTGGGCGTAAGAAGATTGAAGAGATTTGACCCTAGTACGAGAGGACCGGGTTGAACAAACCACTGGTGTAGCTGTTGTTCTGCCAAGAGCATCGCAGCGTAGCTAAGTTTGGAACGGATAAACGCTGAAAGCATCTAAGCGTGAAGCCAACTCTAAGATGAATCTTCTCTAAGCTCTCTAGAAGACTACTAGTTTGATAGGCTGGGTGTGTAATGGATGAAAGTCCTTTAGCTGACCAGTACTAATAGAGCGTTTGGCTTATCTTATTTAAGCATCACTTCCTTGTTAAGGTTTTTATTAAGCTTTAGTCTTAAAAGTAAAATCTTATAGTAGAAGTTCGTTGATATTAGAACTTGCTCTTAACATTGTTTTTTAAGTATTCTTGATAAAACAGTATAAAGATTTAAATAGAATATTTAAATAACAATGTCCGTGATTATACAGATGTGGAGACGCCTTGCTCCATCCCGAACCAAGAAGCTAAGCACATCGTGGGTGATGATACTACGCCTTACTGGCAGGGGGAAAGTAGCTCATTGCGGACTTGTTAATTCTCTTATTATTCTTACTT
>NZ_NREN01000001.1:0-249956 GCF_003627915.1 Campylobacter sp. P255 | reverse complement strand
GCATTAGCATAGCTAGCTAAAAATGAAATAGTTGCTAAAGAAAGAAAGGTTTTTTTCGTAAAAAATGAGAGTTGGTTTGATGAATTTAAAGAATGTTTGATTTGGGAATTATCGATTCCCCCCCCCCCGTGAAACAAGTCATGTTTACTCCTAATATAAATGAAATGTAACAAAAGGCGTAATTATAATTTGCTGATGTTTAAAATAAGTTTAATAATAAAAATTTCATAAATAAAAACTAATCTTTATATAACAAAGAAATTTTTAAGCAGCTTTTTTCCATTTTGGCTTAGTATGGCTTCGGGGTGGAATTGTACCCCGTAGATGTCGTATTTTTTATGTTTTAAAGCCATGATGATATTGTCTTCGTTGTGGGCTAAAATTTCGCATTTTTTGCCTATATGGCTAACATAAAGAGAGTGATATAAACAAATTTTAAAATTTTGTTCAAGATTTTTAAAAAGTGGATTTGGTTTAAATTTTATAGTTTTTACTTTACCGTGGGTTGGGTTGGGGAGTTTTGAAATTTTGCCACCAAAAGCATGGGCTATACACTGATGTCCTAGACAGATACCAAGAATTTTTTTAGTTTTTTTAAAGTGTTTAATGGCTTTTAAGCTTAGCTTAGACTCTTTTGGAGAGTTGGGACCTGGGGAGATTAAAAGATGAGTGAAGTTGTATTTTTCAAGTTTTTTGGGATTTTTGAATTGATCATTTTGTATGATCTGATAAGGAATGTTTAGTTCTTTGAGGTAAAAGGCAATGGTATAGGTAAATGAGTCATAATTGTCTATGATTAAAACTTTCATATAAACACCCTTTTTAAACCTCTTAAAGAGTTGATAGCGTAAATTTCTTCAGCATTTAAAAGTTCATCTTGAGTGATGTTTTTTTCTTTGATGAGTTTGTGTTTTAAAAGTGCTTGTCGGTATATGCCATTTAGGCAGTGTTTTACATAAGGGGTAAAATACTCATTGTGGATTTTAACGATGATATTGGTTCTTGATCCTTCGCAAAGTAAGTTTTGGTCATTGAAAAAAACAACATCATAACAGTGGTGCTTTTGCCATAAAGGCGCATGGGCTTGGTATAAACTACGCAAAGATGTTTTGTGATGAGTAAGAAGAGTTGGCTTTAGCTTGTCTTTGCTTAGGAGTATTTTGGTGCTAGGGTTGTTATGCAAGTCACTAAATTCTAACTCATAAGAGCCGTTTTTAAAAAGCTTTAGTTTGAGAGCTTTTTGGCCTTTTGGGTTAAAGTGACTTTTGGTGAGAAAAAATGCTTTATTGAAAACTGCTTCGTTGAAGCTTTGTAGAGATTTAAAGTGCGTTTTTTTATCTTTTTGGGTAAGTATGTTTTTAAAATCATGCATGATTTTTTGTGTGTTAAAGTCAAAAAATTTAGCCGAATTTAGTAGTCTTGTCAAGTGTTCTTTAAAAAATAAGACAAAATGATCTTTATAATACATCGTTTCAAATAAATAAAAATCAGGCTTTAGAATTTTGCTTTTGAGTTTGAGTTCTTCTAGCTCATCTTGCTTTTGTGAGTCCCATACAAGCCCACTGCCTACGCCGTATTTTAGATGGTTTTCGTGATTTTTTTGTTCTAAGGTGCGTATGGCTACGCTAAATTTGGCTTTATTTTTATGGATGAAGCCTATAGCTCCACAGTATATGCCACGCTCTCTTTGCTCTAGGCTTTGTATGAGTTTGATTGTTTCTAGTTTGGGCGCACCGGTGATAGAACCACAAGGAAACAAGGCTTTAAAAATTTTAAAATAAGTGCTTTTTGGCTTGAGTGTTCCGCTGATTTTTGAGATGAGTTGGTGTAAAGTGGGGTAGGTTTTGACTTCAAAAAGTTTACATTTTAGGGAATTTTTCTTGATTAGTTTAGAAATGTCATTGCGTAGTAAGTCCACGATCATGACATTTTCACTGATGGTTTTTTCATCTTGTTTTAAAAAGGCTTTGAAATTTTCATCCTCTTCAGGGTCGCTTGAGCGTTTAATGGTGCCTTTCATAGGTTTTGTGGTGATTTTGTTGTTTTTGATTTTAAAAAAAAGCTCAGGTGAAAAAGAAGCAAGTTCTAAGAATTCATTTTTCATATAGGCTTTATAAGGAGTGTCTTGTTTAGAATGAAGACTTAAAAAACTCTCATACATGTTAAGATTGGATTGTAGATGTAGTTCTTGGGTGAGATTGACTTGGTAGCTTTGTCCTTTTGCGATGGCTTGTTTGACTTTTTCAAAATTTTGAAAATACTGCTCTTGGTCAAGTTCGCGGGTAAATTGCGGATAAAAATCTAAAGCTTGTGTTTTGTTTGAGAATTTTTTACGTGTTTTGTAAGCAAAAAAATACAAAAAAGGTTCTTTGCTTTGATAGTTTTTGTCTTCTAGGTATTTGTGAAATTCATATTGGATATAGCCTACAAAGTAGTATTTGTTTTGATTTTTTTCTATGATTTTAAAGGCTTTTTTACTTTCTTTTTGATTGTGTGCTTTGAGTTTGAAAGCAAGATCGGTGAAGAGATGTTTTCCAAAGATAGCAAATTCCATAAAAGCCTTTCATTTAAAAGTGCAAAAAAATGCGTAAATTTATTCTAAGCTAGGTTAAAAAGCTTTTGACTAAATTTTGTATGAGCAAATTCCACCCATCTACAAGTACAAATATGAGTAGCTTAAAAGGCATGGAAATCATCACAGGAGGTAACATCATCATACCCATGGCCATTAGTACCGAGCTTACTACCATGTCAATTACCAAAAAAGGCAAGAAAAGTAAAAAGCCTATTTCAAAAGCCGTCTTTAACTCGCTGATCATGAAAGCAGGAACTAAAACTGTCAAAGGTACATCATCGATGGTTTTTGGGTTTTCTAAATTTCTAATCCGATAAAAAAGAGCCAAATCTTTTTCTCTTGTGTTTTTAAGCATAAAATCTTTAAAAGGCTTTACACTTTTTGCAAAAGCTTCTTCATAGCCGATTTGTTCTGCGATGTAAGGTTTTATACCTTCGTTATATGATTTTGTAGCCACAGGTTCCATGATGAAAAAAGTTAAGATTAAAGCTAGGGTTACTAAAATGGTGTTAGGTGGCATGGTTTGAGTACCAAGGGCCGTTCTTAAGAAAGAAAACACCACTACAAGTCTTAAAAATGAAGTCATTACAAAAATGATTGTCGGTGCAAGTGCGAGTATGGTTAAAACTATGACAATGTTTAAAGTGGTTACAAGTTGTTGAGGGCTACTTGGTGCACTAAGACTTAAATTTACAGTTGGTATGGTTGCTTCAGCACCTAAAAGAGCTAAGCTTGATAAAAACAAAATAAATAAAACCCTCAATTTTTTTCCTCATAATATAAAAATAAAGAAAGTATTTTAGCAATTTTACTCTTAAAAGAATGCAAGATTAATTTATAAAATAAATGTAGATAATTTTTTACTTTAGCTTGATAAAATAAGCAATAAATTTTTAAAAAGGTTATGTATGAAAATTTCTGTGCTTATTTTGGCTGCTGGACTTGGCACGCGTATGAAATCGCAAAACCCAAAAGTGCTTCAAAAAATCGGATCAAAAGCGATGATTTTGCATATTTTAAAACAAGCATATAAAATCAGCGATGATGTATGCGTGGTGCTTTCACATCAGAAAGAGAAAGTGGAGCAGGTGGTTTTGGAGCATTTTCCTAGCACGCGTTTCCTAGAGCAAGACTTGCAAAATTTTCCAGGTACTGCAGGAGCTTTAAGGGGCTATGAGAGTAAGCATGAAAAAGTTTTGATTTTATGTGGAGATATGCCTTTGGTAAAAGCAGAGGATCTAGAGAAAATAGCCTTAAATGAGAGTGATTTTAATGTAGCTGTTTTTGATGCTAAGGATCCAAAAAGCTATGGAAGAATAGTGCTAAAAGAAAATAAAATTCAAAAAATCGTAGAAACAAAAGATGCAAGCAAGGAAGAACTTGCTATAAGCGTTTGCAATAGCGGAGTTTATGCCATCAAAGCTTCGATTTTAAAAGAAGTGTTGCCTTTGATAAAAAATGAAAACAAAGCCAAAGAGTATTATCTCACTGATGCGGTGTATTTAGCAAGAGAAAAAGGCTATGAAATCGATGCGGTGTTTGTGAATGAGCAAGATTTCATGGGGGTAAATGATAAGGTTGAGCTTTCTTTGGCGCAAGATCTTATGCAAGAAGCGATTAAAAAAGAATGGATGAGGCAAGGGGTGATTTTTCATATGCCTGCGACGACTTTTATTTCAGATGATGTAGAGTTTGTAGGTGAGTGCGAGGTGTATGAGAATGTGCGCATAGAAGGAAAATCAAAAATTATTAATTCTATCATCAAAAATTCTAGTGTGATTGAAGATAGTCTGGTGGAAAATAGCGATGTAGGGCCTTTGGCGCATTTGCGTCCAAAATGTCAGATTAAAAACACTCATATAGGAAATTTTGTTGAGTGTAAAAATGCTTTACTTAATGGAGTTAAGGCGGGGCATTTGAGTTATCTAGGTGATTGTGAGATTGATGAGGGAACTAATATAGGTTGTGGCACGATTACTTGTAATTATGATGGGGTTAAAAAGCATAAAACTAAGATAGGTAAAAATGTTTTTGTAGGTTCTGACACGCAGTTTATCGCTCCGGTTGAAATAGAAAATGAAGTGATCATTGCAGCAGGAAGCACGGTGTATAAAAATGTAGCCAAAGGGTCTTTGTATATCAATAGAGCTAAAGCGCAAACCATAGAAGAGTTTTTCTATAAAAAATTAGGAAAAAAATGAAAACCATCTTGCTAGCAGTAAGCGGAAGTATCGCCTTTTATAAAGCCTATGAGCTTATTTCTTTATTAAAAAAAGAGGGCTTTAGAGTTAAGGTTTTGCTTAGTTTGGGTGTGATGAATTTTGCAACCAAGCTTAGTTTTGAAGCTTTAGCAGATGAGCTTTTGTGTCAAGAAAATGAGAGTTGGCAAAACACAAACAATCACATCGCTTTTAGTAAAGACTGTGATGGAGTGCTTTTTGCGCCTGCTAGTGTTAATTCTATTAATAAATTAAACTACGGGATAGCAGATAATTTGTTTATCCAAACTTTAATGGCGGTGGATAAAAGCAAACCGTTTTTGATCGCCCCTGCTGCAAATACAAAAATGTATTTGCACTTTAGCACTCAAACATCTTTAAAAAATTTAAAAGATCAAGGTTGTATCATTATAGATCCTGTAGTAAAGACTTTAGCTTGCAAAGATGAGGGCTTGGGTGCTTTGGCTGAGCTAGATAGCATTATAAGTGCTTTAAAAAGAAGTCTAATGCAGGAGGATTTTTTCAAAAATAAAAGCTTTGTTATCAGTGGTGGCGGTACTAAAGAAAAGATCGATGATGTAAGGTGTATTAGTAATTTTTCAAGTGGCAAAATGGCAAAGGCTATTGCTGATGCTTTGTATTTTTTAGGTGCAAGAGTGGTTTTGGTGAGTTCGGTGGATTTTAAAACACCTTATGTATTGGAAAAATTTGAATCTTCTTTAGAATTAAAAGAGAAGTTAGAAAAATACAAAGGCTTTGATGTGTTGATTATGGCGGCTGCTGTGAGTGATTTTACTCTTGAAGCTTATAAGGGGAAGATTAAGAAAAATGAACATCTAAATGGACTTGATCTAAGTTTAAAACTCAATGAAGATATATTGAAAAATTTGGATTTTAAAGGCAAAAAAATAGGCTTTAAAATGGAATTTGATCCACAAAATGCTTTAGAAAATGCTAAAAAATCTTTAATAGATAAAAAGCTAGATATGGTATGTTTGAATGTTTTAGATGAGCATATGGGCTTTGGAAGTGATGAAAATAGCATTTGTTTTATCACTCATAAACATACTTTTCAAAGTGCAAAAGAAAAAAAAGAAAAACTTGCTTTTATTTTGGCTGATGAATTAAGGAAGCTTTGGTGAACATCATTAATTCTACTTTGCCAGTAAGAATGCAAATTCTTGAAAAACGTGCATATAATCGTTATGTGTTGCTTTTAAATACCAAAAAACTTGAAACAAAAAGCATGATAGAGCTTGAAGTAGGGGAAGAATACTTAGCTGAAGTGTATGAAGATAGAGGGGTGATTTCTTTTAAAAATCTTTTGAAAAAACCTAAAATTCGGCTTTTTGAACAAGGCGGGGAGTTTATAGAAAGACTTTTAGAGTATGCAGACGAAGATGGTTGGTATAAAAAAGCTGTTATTCAAGGTTTGCTTAATAGTAGTCATACTTATGAATTTGAAGTGTATAAAGAAATGTTTTTTGCGTTTTTTGAAGGGGTTTATCATATACCTTTTGTATATGAAGGAAATCGAGCTTTGTTTGAAGCAAGAAAAAATGGAAATATTTTAGAGGTATATTTGTATTTTGAAATTTTTGGAGCTTTGAAGATCATTGTTAATGATGGCAAGGTAGAGCGTATACAAACACCATTTTCTAAGGTAGCACAGTTTTTGAATGAGCATTTTAAATTTGAAGTGGTTAGTTCACTTCAACCGATGTTTGTTTTTAAGAGATTGATGGATATAAAGGGCTAAAATGAATAAACTAAAACATCTTGCTGTGGTAATGGATGGCAATAGAAGATGGGCAAGAAAAAATGGACTTTTGGAAAAAATAGGATATAGTCATGGTGCAAAGGTTGTAGAAAAGATTATAGAAGTTTGCATTGATGAGAAAATTCAAAATTTAACCCTTTATGCTTTTAGTACAGAAAATTGGCAAAGACCTAAAGAAGAAGTGGAATTTCTTTTTAAATTACTAAATAAATATTTAGATGAGTCTTTGCCAAAATTTATTGCCAATGAAGTGCGTTTTAAGGCTATAGGAAATTTAAGCCTTTTAGATGAATTGACTTTGCAAAAAATACATCATTTTCAAGAACAAACCCAAGCTCATGAGAAATTGTGCGTGAATTTGGCTATTTCTTATGGGGGTAAAGATGAAATAGTAAGAGCGGTTAAAAGGGTGCTTGAAAAAAATCTTGAAATCAATGAAGCAAATATACAAGCCCATTTGGATTTAAGTGAAGATGTGGATTTGTTTTTAAGAGTTGGAAGTGCAAAGCGTATTTCTAATTTTTTATTATGGCAGTCAAGCTATGCAGAAATTTACTTTAGTCAGACTTTATTTCCAGCACTAACTAAAAAAGAAATCGCAAATATTATTGGTGAATTTAAAAAGCGCAAAAGAACCTTTGGTAAATGATTTTTTTCTTTTTGCTTGGTCTTTGTGTGGGGTCTTTTGCCAATGTTGTAATTTTGAGGAGCATTGGCAAGGAAAGCATTGTAAGTCCGCGGTCAAAATGCCCCAAGTGTAAACACCCTTTGAAATTTTATCATTTAATCCCTATTGTTTCTTTTGTATTTTTAAAAGGAAAATGTGCTTTTTGTGAGAGAAAAATTTCTTATATGTATCCTTTCAATGAGTTAATTTGCGCATGTTTATTTATGTATGCATTTTATCTTTTTGATGATTTTTTGAAAAGTATTATTTTTGCCTGCATTTTAGCTGTGTTTTTAGTGCTTTCATGGATGGATTATTTGATCAAAGCAGTGAGTGAAATTTGGCTTTGGCTTTTGTTTATATTAGCTTTTTACTTTGATTTTTTGCAAAATAATGACTTTGATTTTATGTATTTTCAAGAAGGTTTTTTATTTAGGGTGTGTTTTGGCGCAGGCTTGGTATTTTTACTTAAAAGTGTGATTAATTTTGTTAAAAATTTTAAAAAAAGAGATGAAGTTTTAGAAAGTTTAGGGGAAGGTGATGTTATAATTATAGCTTTGATTTTTGGAATTTTTGGCTATGAAAAAGGATTTTTGATTTTATTTATAGCTTGTTGTTTAAGCCTTTTAGCTTTTATTAAAGTAGCCAAAAAAGATTATCAAATGCCTATGATTCCTTTTTTGTTTTTTGGAATTTTGATCAATCTTAGCATAGAAAGTATAGTATGAAACTAGTTTATAAGTATTTACTCAATCAATTTTTAAGTACGATGTTATCTTTGTTTTTTACTTTATTTATTATTGTTTCTATTATATTTTTTATACAACTTGCAAAAATCACAGCTTATATCGAGATAACTTTTTTTGAACTAATTAAACTTTATGTGCTTTTACTGCCAAAGATTTTGATTTTCACCTTACCTATATCATTTTTTATTGCTTTGACTTTGGCATTTTATAGACTTTCAAGAGAAAATGAAAGTACTGTGTTGTTTGCTTTAAGTATAGCACCTAGTATGATAGCGAGTTTTTTTGCTAAAATTGCCGCTTTAATTAGTGCATTTATGCTTACGGTAGTTTTGGTTTTTATACCAATTTCTTTTGAACTTTTTGATAATTTTGTTGATTATAAAAAAATCAGTGCCAAGGTGAGTATAAAAACTGGAGAATTTGGTCAAAGATATGGCGAATGGCTTGTTTTTATCGATGCTAAAAATCTAGATGATATTTATAAAAATATCATTATGTATCATCCAAAGAAAAGTCCACAAGATAAAGAGCAAATTATCATTGCTAAAGAGGGTAAACTTCAAACAGATGAGGGGGTGATTACTTTTAGGCTTGATGAGGGAAAGGCTTATGAGATTAAAGAGGATAATTGGCATATTTCTAGTTTTAAAAATCTTTTGATTAAAAGTAAAATTTCTTCTAAAGACTTAAGTACGCAAAGTTTTTATGGGTATTGGTCTGATGTGACAAGCAATAAAGAAAAGGCAAAAGAATTTGTGATTTATACTTTAATCGCATTATTTCCTTTGGCGAGTGTGTTTTTTGCCTTGTCTTTTGGCATTGTAACTTATCGTTATGAAAAAGGTTTTGCTTATTTGGGTATTTTCGTGATTATTTTTGCGTATTTTACACTTTTGATTAGTTTTTATAATCCTCCATTTGTAGCTATTGCGGTGATTTTTTTAAGCTTTTTGGTAAGTTCTTTGTTTTATTTTAAAAAGAAAATCGTAAGCAAATACTAATGCTTTTAAAACTTACCTTTTCATATGATGGATCGAAATTTCAAGGCTCTGCTACACAGCCGCATAAACATAGTGTGCAAGATACTTTAGCACAGGCTTTGTCGCATTTGGGAATTTATGATAAGCCTTTGTTTGCTTCTAGAACCGATAAAGGCGTTCATGCTTTTAACGCAGTTGCTTGTGTGAAAGCAGGGGAGTATTTTAAGGATTTATCGTATCTAAAAAATAAAATCAATCATTTTGCACATCCATACATACATATAAAGCATATTCAAAAGGTTCAAGATGATTTTCAAGTTCGTTTTGATGTGAAAAAAAGGGCTTATCGATATATTTTAAGCCATGAAAAATATAACCCTTTTTTAGCTTCTTATGTGCATTTTTACCCTAAGATCGACTTGCAATTAGCTCAAAAAATTATATCTATGTTTGAAGGAGAGCTTGATTTTAAACTTTTTCAAAAAGAAGGTTCTGACACCAAAACAAGTATAAGAAAAATGTATAAAACGAGAATTTATACATATAAAAACCATACGATTTTGTATTTTGAAGCAAATGGTTTTTTAAGATCGCAAATTCGAATGATGGTTGCTAGTATTTTAAGGGTGCTTGAAGGTAAAATGAGCCAAAGTGAGCTTTTAGAGCAAATTAGTACTAAAAAAGCTCATTGTAGGTTTTTGGCTCCTGCTAGTGGTTTGTATTTGAGTAAGATTTCTTATTATAATAATGCATGATTTTTTTATGCACAAAAAAAGATAAAAGAATAATCAAAGAACCTATACAAAAAGGTAAAATTTCTACATCTACCCCAAAAATACTCATATTGATAAAAATACTAATAGGTATAATTGCATTATTCATTAAAGCTAAAACCCCACTGTCTACTTCAGTAGAACCTTTGTTCCATAAAAAATAACCTAGTCCTGAAGCAATGGTGCCAAGATAGATCAGAGCTACCCAAGAACCAAGATTAGATGGTAAGTTGTTATAGTCTCCAAAGATTAAAAAGGCAGGTAAGGTGATACAGATCGCACCCAGATAAAAATATGCAAATGCTTCTTTTTGGCTTAAGTGTGTATGATTTTCAAGTAAAATTTTATAGAAACTTTGTCCTGCACCAAATACTAAATTTGCTCCTTGTATGAGTAAAAATCCATATAAAAAGTTTGAATTGATATTGTCAAATTTTACTATAAAGGCGCCTAAAACACAGACAAAAATACTGATAAAATACCAATATCTAATATTCTTTGAAAATAATCCATAAAATAAAACGACATAAAAAGGAGTGAAAATAGTAAAAAGAGCCACTTCGCTTACACTAAGATATAAAAAAGAATGATAATAAAACAAATTCATCACGCCAAGTTGCAAGGCGCCAATGGCGATGAGTTTGAGTTTTAAATTTGTATCGATTTTGAAATTTAAAAAGGGAATGAAAACCAACAATGATAAAAATACTTTTGCAAAAGCAGCAAAAAAACTATCCATTTCTAAAGTAATAAAATGTCCTATTAAAGGAAATGAAAAAGCCCATATAAAGCTTGCTAGTAATAAACTTGGCATTATAAAGCACCTTCTAATTTTAATAAAAATTCTTTGATGAATACCCCGCCATTGTAACCACTAAGGTGGTGTTTTGCGACTACTCTATGGCATGGAATGAAAATAGCAAGTTGGTTTTTTGCATTTGCATTTGCCACAGCCCTAAAGGCTTTTGGGTGGTTGATTTGACAAGCTATTTCTTGGTAGGTTCTAGTCTTGCCATAAGGAATTTGAACTAAACTTTGGTAAACTTTTTGCTCAAAAGCACTACCATGTGAAGTTAGTGGGGTATTAAAATGAAAAATTTTTTTCTTAAAATAAAGATCTAACTCTTCTAAAGCTTGGTCTAAAATAAGGTGTTTTTGCTTGCTAAAGTTAGGTTTTTTTGTACTAAAATCAACGCTAAACAATGCATTTTCAGTGCATTGTAGGATAATATAAGCAAAATCAGCCTTGTAAAAACTTTGATACATTTTTTTCCTTATTTTAAACAGATCATTGTATGAATTTTAAATTAATTAATTGTTATTAAAGCAAAAATTTAGTTAAAATAGTAATTTAATTTATATTCAAGGATTCTGTTTGAGAATTTTACTGTTATGTTTAGTATTTAGTTTTCATGTTTTAGCTTTGGAGTATAGCTGTGAATACGTAAAAGAAAACAAAAATGATTTTTTTAAGGAATTTAAACCTGAAAATACGCAAGATTTTACACAGGTAGATTTAAACTGTAAGATTTCTTTAAAAAATAATTCTATCACAAAAAAACTTTATGCACTTGCTAATGAAATTAGAGGAAGCAATAGTGCTTGTATGGGCGGGGAGTATTTTAGTGATTTAAGAAAATTTGATTTTAAATTATTAAAAATTGCACTTGATCCAAATGCTTATCAAAAAGATCTACAAGATCCTGTTTTGTCAGAAGAAAAATTTTCAAAGCTCAAAGCTTATTTTAGATTTTGGGCTTACCAAAGCATAGGAAATTTTAAGCTCTTTAAAGAATTTTGGAAAGAATACAATAGCGCTATCAATCCGTTGACTAAATACTTTCAAGATGAATTTCACTTGGATAAGGCAAGTGCGATATATTATGCAAGTAATGCATTGAACGAATTTTTAAATTGGGCTGTGGGTGAGACTAAAATTTTTAAAGATATTTCAGATTTTGAAAAATTTGTTGCAAATAAAAATAATTCTTTAGATCAGATTAAAGAGTATATTTATAGTAAGAAAATTAGCAATCTAGAATTAAACAGTGGCTTTAAATCTGCACTGTTAAATAATAGAGAAAGTGAGATTATTGCGGAATTTATCAAGCTTGGTGCAAAGATTAATGAGGGCTATGAGTCAGCTTTGTTTTTTGCTTTAGATAATGCAAACAATGTAAAAGTTTTATTAGATAATAAAGCCGAGATTGATTATAAAAACTCTTTTGGAAAAACTCCGTTATTTTATGCGGTAGAATATAATAACTACAAGGTAGCAAAGCTTTTGCTTGAAAATGGAGCTAATGTAAATCAAAAATACATCAATGATAATGAGAAACTATCTATTGCTAATATGGGAAATAATACCCCATATTTCATTACTTTGTGTGCATTGGAGCATACTTCTAAAAATATCTTTATGCATGCGGCAAATTATGCAGATGTAAAAATGCTTAAATTATTGATTGATTATAAAGCAAACTATAAAGAAATAGATGATCTAGGTTTTAATGCACTTGATTTTGCACTAATAGCAAAAAAAGAACAAAATGCTAAGTATTTAAGAAAAATTGGTTTAAAAGAGAATGAAAATTTAATGTTGTATGAAGAGGCACAGCCATGAAAATTGCTTTGATAACAGGGGTGAGTTCTGGGTTTGGTTTAGAAACTTTAAAGGCTTTAGTCGAACTTGACTATAAAGTTATAGCTATTGCAAGGCGTGAAGAAAGACTACATAAGTTGCAAGAGCTTTATGGGGATAAAGTGCATCCTATCGTACTTGATGTAAGAGATAAACAAGCTGTTTTTAATGCAATCGATAAGCTACCTCAAGAACTTACAAACATTTCATTGTTAGTTAATAATGCGGGCCTTGCTTTAGGATTGGATGAATTTGATTCTTTGGACATAGAAGATATTGAAACTATGATCGATACTAATATCAAAGGCTTTTTGTATATTGCAAGAGCAGTTTTACCTTTGATGAGAAAAATGCAAAATGCTCATGTGATCAACCTTGGTTCTATTGCTGCAAATGTGCCTTATTATGGAGGTAATGTTTATTGTGGAACTAAGGCTTTTGTGGCGCAATTTTCTAAAGCACTAAGAACGGATTTACGTGGAAGTAATATTAAAGTAACCAATATCGCGCCAGGACTTTGTAAAACTGAGTTTAGCGAGGTGAGATTTAAAGGTGATGTAAAAAAAGCTGACGGTGTGTATGAAAATACCAAATACATTCAAGCAAAAGATATCGCAAAGATAATAACTTTCATCATTTCTTTGCCAGAACACATCAATATCAATGAAATAGAACTAATGCCTGTGACCCAAACTTGGGCAGGTACTTTTAGCGAAAAAATATAAAAATTTAAGGAAAAATATGAAAATTTTTTATTTATTACTAGCTCCTTTATTTTTGTTTGCTGATGCACAAGCAAATGCACATCTTTTTGGAGCTTGGACACTTTTGCCACCTGTGATAGCTATTATTTTAGCTTTTATCACTAAAGATGTGGTGCTTTCACTGTTTATTGGTGCATTAAGTGGTACTTTTATGTTAGGACTTGTTGAAAATAGTATTTATCATGCTATTATCGCTTCTTTTACAGGATTTATTTCTAAAGTGGTAAACGCTATGGCTAGTCCAGGTAATGCAGGTATTTTACTTCAAGTTTTAACGATAGGTGGAGTTGTAGCACTCATTACCAAAACAGGTGGTACAAAAGCGGTTGCAGTTTGGCTTTCTACTAAGGCTAAACAGGCAAAAAGTTCACAATTTGCTACTTGGTGTATGGGAATTTTTATTTTCTTTGATGATTATGCTAACTCTTTGATCGTAGGACCTATCATGCGTCCAGTTACTGATAAATTTAGAGTAAGTCGTGAAAAACTCGCCTTTATTATGGATGCTACCGCAGCACCAATTACTGGTCTTGCTATTATTTCTACTTGGATTGGGCTTGAAATTTCACTTATTCGTAGTGGTTATGATTTGATTGATAATGCAACTTTTGCTCACCTTGGCATAGCTAAAGAAGAAATCAACGCTTTTGAAATTTTTGTACAAACCTTGCCTTATAGATTTTATAATCTTTTTATGTTGATTTTTGTTGTTTTGACAATTTATACAGGTAGAGAATTTGGACCTATGTTAAAAGCAGAACTTCGAGCTAGAGCGGGTAAATTTTCTCATGGACATGAGCAAATTGATAATATAGAAGATAAAGTATTAGAGCCAAAAGAACATGTAAAATTACAAGCTTCAAATGCAATCATTCCTTTGGCTGTGTTAATTGTATTTTCTTTTATAGGTTTTTATTTTAGTGGTTATAATGCTTTAGATGATGCAAGCATTAAAGCACAAATTGATGCTGCCCCGCTTAGTTTGTTTGCTTTTAGAGAAACTTTTGGTGCAGCAGATGCTTCTGTGGTATTGTTTCAAGCAGCACTTTTAGCAACTATAGTGGCGATTATTTTAGGAATGTATAGAAAAATCTTTACCCTAAAAGAGGCAATTGCGGTTTGGACACATGGTTGGAGAACGATGATCATGACGGTAATTATTTTACTTTGTGCGTGGTCGCTTGCTTCTGTGATTAAAGATCTTGGGACTTCTAAGTATTTAATCGATCTTTTTTCGGATAAAACACCTATTTATTTATTGCCAACTGCAATTTTTATTTTTGCTTCTATCATTTCTTTTTCAACAGGAACTAGTTATGGTACCATGGGTATTTTAATGCCTTTGGCTATTCCTTTGGCGATGGCTGTTGGGGTGCATAATGACTTAAGTGGCTTAGAATTACACCAGTATATGATTATTAACATTTCAGGTGTGCTAACAGGAGCGATTTTTGGAGATCATTGTTCGCCAATTTCTGATACGACCATTCTTTCTTCTATGGGAAGCAAGTGCGATCTTTTGGCGCATGTTAGTACGCAAATGCCTTATGCTTTAAGTGTTTGTGCTATTAGTATACTTTGTGGTTATTTACCAGTGGCATTAGGGTTGAATGTGTGGCTTGGACTTGCATTTGGTATTGTAGCAATGGTAGCCTTGCTTTATGTAGTTGGTAAAAAGGTAGATGCTTAATGCATTTTGAAGAAAAGGTTGCTTTAAATCAAGCATTGTTTTCTTCATTTTTTGATCAAGAAATTCAATGCTTTAGTTCTCCATTAAAAGCTTATAGAACTAGAGCAGAATTTTCTATATATCATCATGAAAATGGAGAAATTGCCTATGCAATGCATGAGGGTAAAAAGAAAGTTCCTATTACAAATTTTGATATAGCTGATGAAAAAATTCAAAAATTTATGCCTATTTTGTTGCAAAATTTAAATGAGAATTTAAAACATAAACTTTTTGGAGTGGAATTTTTAGCGACTAAGTTGGATTTAAGTGTAACCTTGCTTTATCATAAAAATATCGAAACCATTATACATGATTTGCAAGAATTATCTACAAGATTAAACCTCAAGCTTATAGCAAGAAGTAGGGGAGAGAAACTTGTTTTTAAAGAAGAGCGATTAGAGCAGGTGTTGAGTATTAATTCCAAAGAAGTAAAGTATGAGTTTAACAATGATTGTTTTATTCAGCCTAATACTTTCATCAATGAAAAAATGATAGAATGGGTGATAGCTTGTATTCAAGATGATTTTAAACAAGATTTGTTAGAGCTTTATTGTGGATATGGAAATTTTACCATTGCTTTGGCGCAGTATTTTAATCAAGTCTTGGCAACTGAAATTTCTAAGAAAAACATTGAGTTTGCATTGAGAAATTGCACTTTAAATGCTATTGAAAATATAAACTTTACAAGACTTTCTAGTGAAGAACTAAGCCAAGCTTTAAAAAAAGAAAGAGAATTTAATCGCTTAAAAGGGATTGATCTAGACGCTTTTGGGTTTTCTCATGTTTTGGTTGATCCTCCAAGAGCAGGGCTTGATCTAAGCGTAATAGAGCTTATTAAACATTATGAGTATATTATTTATATATCTTGTAATCCTGTGAGTTTAAAAGAAAATCTTGAAATTTTATGTCAAAGTCATGAAATTGTGCATTTTGCGTTTTTTGATCAATTTGCCAACACTCCTCATCTTGAATGTGGAGTTTATTTAAGAAAAAAAGCTTAATATAAGTTAGAATTTATATAAGCTTTGCTACTATATAAATAGTTGATTTAATCAATTAATTTTTTACAAAGGATTTCTCATTTTTTTTCAAAAAATTACTTATACTAATAGAAAAATACTCCATAGGATTAATGAAATTTTAGAGCCTTTTGGTTTAAAGTCGAGTGATTGGAGGGTTTTTGTTTATTTGAGTTATCATCAAAATAGTGCTTTAGCCCCAATTTGTGAGTATTATCAAATGGATAAAGCTTTGCTTTCAAGAGCGGTGTCTAAATTAGCAAAACTTGGGTATATTGATTTTCTAAAATCTGATGATAAAAGAGAGAAAATCATCACGCTTAGCACTAATGGTATGAAAGTATATCATGATGCTAACATTTATATAAGAGAATACGAAAAAGAGATTTTAAGTATATTGAATATTCAAGATCAAGAAAAGCTTTTAAAATTACTTGATTATATCAATGAAAAAATTTAAGAAAGGTTTTTTCATGGGTCTTAGTAAAAAGTATAATTTATTTAATGTAAATTTTTTCTGTATTTTTGGTATTAATTTTGCGATTTGTCTTGTATTTTATATGAGTACCATATCTTGTACAGATTATGTTTTAGGTGTTTTAAATCTTCAAACTAGCACAGCAGGTCTTATTATGGGTGCATTTGTTATAGGAGCTTTACTTTCAAGGCTTTATTTTGGTTCAATTATTGACAATATCAACATTAAAAAAGTGATCGTTATTTCACTTTTGGTTTATTTGTGTGTGAATTTGATGTATTTGAAATTTTATAATATTTATTTTTTGATTTTAATTCGTTTTTTGGCAGGGGCATGTTATGGGGTTTGCTCTTGTGCGTGTGGCGCGGCTATTGCGAGGATTATCCCTAGCAATAAAAGGGGGATTGGTATAGGTTATTACGCTACAAGTGTAGTTTTAACGTCGGCTTTGGGACCTTTTTTGGCTATAAAACTTGACTCTATCAATGAATTTCAATTAAGCTTTTTGATTGCCTGTGCAAGTATAGTTTTGGCTTTAATTTTATCGATCTTTTTAAAAGTAAGAAGATTTAAAAAACATCACCACCATCATCATGGTAAAAGAAAATTTAGCATTTATCATTATTTTGAAAAGTCAGCATTAGGACTAGCTTTGGTGACTTTTATTTTTGCATGTCCTTTTGGAGCAATAATCGCTTATATGAGTGCTTATACTCAAAGTTTGAATTTAAGCTTTGCTGGTTCGATGTTTTTTGTTGTTTATGCGAGTTTTTCTATGGTGTTTAGACCTATTGCTGGCAAAGTTTTTGATCAGTATGGACCTAACATTATCATGTTTTTTTCTTTTTGTAGTTTTATAGTATGTTTGCTTTTACTTGCTTTTGCGCAAAACTTTTTGATGATTATTCTTGCTGGAATTTTTTGTGCCTTGGGTTATGCAAATGCAGCTTCAAGCGCTCAAGCTCTGGCTATAAAACTTGCCCCTAAGGAAAAAATGGGTTTGGCTAATTCTACTTTTTTTATTGCTTTAGATTTTGGAATAGGGGTAAGCCCTTATTTGCTTGGTATTATCGAGCCAAGTATAGGTTTTGCTAATGTTTATGCGCTTTGTATAGTTTTAGTTGCCATTGCTATGGCTTTATATTATTTATTAATTGTTAAAAAATCTACATGTTAATATAATTTTAGATACAATGCTTTAAAAAAAGGAAAAGCATTGTATGAGATAGAAAAAATACTAAGCTCTATGCAAAATATCGCAGTAGTAGGGCTTAGTCCTAACAAAACAAAGGCTTCGCATTTTGTAAGCCAGTATTTACAAAATTTAAACTATAAGATTTATCCTATTTACCCTAAAGAAGATTTTATTTTAAACGAAAAGGTTTACCGAAGTTTAAAAGAAATTCCTGATGAAATTGACACAGTTGTAATGTTTCGAAAGGCAAGTTATGCTAATGAACTTTTTGAAGATCTTTTGGCGAAAAATATTAAGAATTTTTGGATGCAACTTGGTATTATGAATGATGAAATCATGCAAAAATGTCAAAAATATGGTATAAATTGCGTTCAAGATCGTTGTATAAAAATCGAACTACAAAAAAGGTAAAATCCATGATTGAATTAAATAAAATTTATCAAGCTAAGCAAAAGATCGCAGATTTTGTATTAAAAACTCCTTTTGTACATTCTTCATTTTTAAGTGAATATTTAAATGCAGATATATTTTTAAAGTGCGAGAATTTGCAAAAAACAGGCGCTTATAAAATTCGAGGTGCATATAATACAATAGCTAATTTATCTAATGAGCAAAAACAAGCAGGTGTGATTGCTGCTAGTGCAGGAAATCACGCACAAGGCGTAGCTATTAGTGCAAGAAAATTTGGTATAGAGGCAGTGATTGTAATGCCTGAGGCAACCCCTTTGTTAAAAGTAAGTGCGACTAAAAATTTAGGTGCAAAGGTGATTTTAAAGGGTGATAACTTTGATGAGGCTTATGCTTATGCATTAAATTATGCCAAAGAGTATAATTTAAATTTTATCCATCCTTTTGAAAACGAAAGCATTATGGCAGGACAGGGTACTTTGATGCTTGAAATGCTTGATGAGATTAGCGATTTAGATATGATACTAGCACCAGTTGGAGGTGGGGGTTTAATTAGTGGTGTAGCAAGTGCTGCAAAGCAAATTAATCCTAATATAAAAGTCATAGGAGTGAGCGCTAAGGGTGCTCCTGCAATGTATGAAAGTTATAAAAATAAACAAATTATTAATTCAAAATCAGTTAGAACTATAGCTGATGGTATTGCGGTGCGTGATGTGAATAAAATCAACTTTGATATTATTCTTGAGTGTGTGGATGATTTTATCCAAGTAGATGATGAGGAAATTGCAAATGCGGTGTTGTATTTGCTTGAAAAACATAAACTAACCGTTGAGGGCGCTGGAGCTTCAGCAGTAGCTGCATTATTGCATAAAAAGATAAATTTAAAAGAGTATAAGAAAATTGGTGTGATTTTAAGTGGTGGTAATATCGATGTGCAAATGCTAAATATCATCATAGAAAAAGGTTTATTTAAAGCCTTTAGAAAAATGCACATTAATGTAACCTTAATCGATAAACCAGGGGCTTTGAGTGCCTTAAGTGATGCTATAAAAGAAGTTAAAGCAAATATAGTCAAAATTGATTATGATAGATTTTCTACTAAATTAGACTACGGCGATGCAATGATTTCTATCACTTTAGAGACAAAGGGTAAAGAACATCAAGAATTGGTTCGAAAAATTCTTTTTGAAAAGGGATTTAATTTTAACGAAATTTTATAATAAATGAAATATAATGCATTATAAATAAAATCACAATTAAGGATGTCAATGTCGCGAGAAAAAATTCTAGAGCCAGATACACTTATAACCTCTAAAACAGATTTAAAGGGCAATATTATATATGCTAATGATGATTTTTTAAAATATGCGGGTTATAAAATGCAGGAAATTTTATATAAACCACATAATATCGTTCGTCATCCTGATATGCCAAAAACAGTTTTTAAGTGCTTATGGGATTATATACAAGATGGCAAGGAAATATTTGCTTTTGTAAAAAATAAAACCAAACAAAATGATTATTACTGGGTTTTTACAAATGTTACAGCTTCTTTTGATTCGCAAGGGAATATTATTAGTTATTATTCGGTTAGAAGAAAACCTAAAAGAGAAGCTATACCCACTATAGAACAAGTGTATAAAATTCTTTTAGAGGTTGAGCAAGATGGTGGTATTAAAGCAGGGGTTGATGAGCTTGAAAAAATAATAAAATCTTACGGTATGAATTACAATCAGTTGGTTTTGAATCTTCAAAGGTAAGATTTATAAAAACTAAGATATAATTACTCTTTTTTTTAAATTAAAATAAAAGGTTGGTTATGTCTTCAGAAAAAATTTTAACTTCAGATGTTTTGATCACATCAAAGACAAACTTAAGAGGTGAGATTATCTATGCTAATGAGGATTTTTTAAATTACTCTGATTATAAAATCGATGAGATTTTATATAAACCCCACAGCATTATGCGTCATGCAGATATGCCTAGGACGGTTTTTAAATATTTATGGGATAATATCCAGCAAAAAAAAGAAGTTTTTGCTTTTGTTAAAAATAAAACAAAATTCAATGATTATTACTGGGTGATTGCAAATGTTACTGCTTCGTGTGATGCAAGTGGAAATATTTTAAATTATTATTCGGTAAGAAGAAAACCAAAAATAGAAGCCGTAAAAACAATTGAGGAAATTTATAAAGTTCTTTTGAGAAAAGAAAAGGATAATGGTATAAAAGCAGGGCTTGAGGAACTAAATGCGGTGGTGAAATCTTACGGAATGACTTATAATGAATTAATAATGAGTCTTCAGAAATAATTAAAAGGATTTTTAATGAAAAATATTTTACTTATTGGTGCTGGTTTAAGCATATTGGCTTGTGGGAGCTCTTTGTATTTTGCAGAGCATGTTTCATTTGGATTTTTTTTGATTTTATTTGTTTTGCTTGGATGTGCCTTAGTTGTTTTAAGAAAAGAAGAACAATTCAGTGATAAAATTTTAGTTCTTAGTAGAGAGATTAAAAATGGAAATTTTGATTCTAGAATTGTTTATATCAAATGTTACAATAAAAAATTTAAAGAAATTGCAGACAATCTTAACAATACCATAGATGGTCTAGAAGCTTATTTTAGAGAAATTAACGCTTCAATTGCTTGTGTGCAAAAAGGTGAGTATTTTAGAAGAGCTATTCCTGAGGGCTTAAAAGGTATTTTTGTGCATAATATCAACTTTATTAATAAAGCTTTAGATGAAATAGAAAAGACTGGTAAAATGGTGTTTAAAAATGCACTATCTAGAGAGCTTATGGATTTAAGCCTAAACAGTCAAAATCAAAACTTACTAAAATTATCTACTAATCTTAATGCAATCATTAGGCTTATGAGAAGAGTTTTTCAAGACGTGAAGCTTATTTCTGATACTGCACAAAAAAATGGTATTGAGATTGGTGGTTTGCAAGAGTCTATAGGATTTATGATGCAAGTTGCAAATGAAAGTAAAAATACTGTAGATACTTTTGCTTCTAACTCACAAAACATCAATGCAATTGTTGAAGTTATTAGAGATATTGCAGATCAAACTAATTTACTTGCTTTAAATGCTGCTATAGAAGCTGCTAGAGCAGGAGAGCATGGACGTGGTTTTGCGGTGGTTGCTGATGAGGTGAGACAACTTGCTGAAAAAACCCAAAAAGCAACAGGTGAGATTACTCTAGCGATTCAAGTTATGAACCAAGAAATTGGATCAATACAAGAAAATAGTGAAAAGGTTTATGGTATTGCAAGCTCTTCTGATGCGAAAATTTTGGATTTTAGTCAAGCATTTAAAGATCTTGAAAATAAAAGCTTGCGCTTAGGGGAAGATTTTGTTAGTTTTGCTTCAGATTTAACTCTTTCTGCTATGAAGATAGATCATATTTTATATAAATCTGATGTATATTTAACACTTAATGGTTCTCAAGATAGACTTCAAAATTTAGATCCTATTTCTATCTTATGTAAAGATGAAGATGCAAAAAGTATTTTTTGTCCTTTGATTCCACCTAGAGAGTTAGAAGCTAAAAGTCAGTTGATACAAAATGTTGCAAATAAAGCAGTTGAGCTTTCTAAGAAAGATAATATAAGTAAAAATGATTATGATCATATTATGAATGATATACAAGAATTAGAAAAAGAAAGTAGGGTTATCATGGATAAGCTAGAAGCTTAAGAGCTTCTAGTTTTACTTATACAAGAGCTATTTTTAAAACTTCACTTAAAGTCTTCACACCTATAATTTTCATATTTTTAACCACTTCTTCAGGAATATCTTTTAAATCTCTCTCGTAATTTTTGTGTGGAATGATAGCTGTTTTAATATCTGCTTTGTATGCGGCGATCAATTTTTCTTTTAAGCCTCCTATTGGTAAGACATTTCCCATTAGGTCGATTTCTCCAGTCATTGCCACATCTGATCGAACTTTTTTATCACTAAAAATTGATGCAATGGCAGTGGTGATAGTAATACCCGCGCTTGGCCCATCTTTTGGTGTGGCGCCATCTGGTACATGAATGTGAAGATTGTATTGATTATAAATGCTTTCATCTTCTTTATAGGAAAGATTTTTTGGTGTATTAATTTGCCCCTCATCGATTAAATTTTTAATAAGACTTTGGGCAATTTTTGCTGATTCTTTCATCACATCACCCAAGCTTCCTGTAAGGGTTAATTCGCCTTTACCTTTAATTTTAATCGCTTCGATTTTTAGTACATCACCACCTACTGCAGTCCATGCTAGACCGTTGACTTGTCCTATTTTATTTTCTTTTTCATGTTTTTCGATCTCAAAAACTTTTTTATTTAAAAAATCTTTGAGATTTTGGGTAGTGATTTGAATACTAGTGTCATCTTCTAGTAAAAGTTTTTTGACACATTTTCTGCATACTTCTGCAACTTTTCTTCTTAAATTTCTTACACCCGATTCTCTTGTGTATTCAGTGACTATTAATTCTATAGCTTCATCATCAAAGCTAATTTCATTTTCTTTTAACCCGTGTTTTTTTATTTCATCAGGTATGAGATAGTTTTTTGCTATTTGGAATTTTTCTTGTGGGGTATAAGAACTAAGCTCAATAAATTCCATTCTATCTTTTAGTGCAGGTGGAATTAAACTTGCATCATTTGCAGTAGCAATAAAGATGATTTTACTTAGGTCAATGTTGAAATTTAAGTAATAATCTCTAAATTTCGTATTTTGTTCAGGATCTAAAATTTCAAGTAAAACCGCACTTGGATCTCCTCTGTGATTACGACTTAGTTTATCAATCTCATCAAGTACAACCACAGGATTGCTTTGTTTTGCTTCTATTAGCCCTTGTATAATACGCCCTGGCATTGCTCCTATATAGGTTCTTCTGTGTCCTCTTAGTTCATTTACATCTTCTAAGCCACCTAAGGCTATGCGGACTAATTCCCTTTTTAATGCCTTGGCAACTGAATTAGCCAAAGAGGTTTTACCAACACCCGGAGGGCCTACTAAACATAAAATAACCTTTGCACCATCTCTGTCTTTGATTTTACGTTTTTCCAAAAGCTCTTTTACTGCAAAATACTCCTCAATGCGCTCTTTTGGTTTTTCTAGAGCATAGTGGTCGCTATTGAGTTGTAAGGATACATCTTTTAAGTTAAGTTTTTTCTTTGAAGAGTGTTCAAAAGGTATATCTAAAACGGTTTCAATGTAAGTTTGCACCATAGATGCTTCTGAATTGTCTTGATGAATTCTTTCGTATTTTTGAATTTGTTTTCTGATCTCTTTGTAAGCATCTTCATACATAAAAGCTTTTTTCTTTTCTAGCTTTTTGTTGTATTCTTCCACTTCGCTTTCTTTTTGTATATCACTTCCAAGCTCTCTTTGAATTTGCTTGAGCTGTTCTTTTAGGAAGTATTCTTTATTGACTTTATCTATTTTAGAATGAACTTTATTTTTGATTTCTTTTTGAATTTTATTTGCTTCAATTTCTTTAGCTAAATAATCGATCAAATTTAATAGTTTGGTTTCTAAATTAGTTTCAATGAAAAACTCATAAGCTTGTTGTTTTTTGATTTTGATAGAATTGAGTATCAAATCACAAATTCTACTAGGTTCAACATCTTCTTCTATAGTTCGTAAAAGATCAGGTGGAAAATAATGGCTAACCGTAGATAAAGCTTTAGCTTTTTCTCTGACTACTTCAATAATAGCTTCTTTTTTTGTATTGCAAATAGGCTCTTGATGGATTAAATCTACTAAGGCAAATAAAGGATCATCTGAAATTTTATCTACAATTTTAGCTTTAGCATAACCTTGAAATAAAATTTTAATCCTACCATCGGGTAGTGGAACTTTTCTCATGATTGTTCCAATCACCCCACAGTCATAAATATCATCAAAGCCACGTCCACCTTCAATCTTTGAAGGTGCAACAAAGATCATGCTTTCATTTTGCAAAGCAGTATCTAAAGCTTTGATGTTTTGCATATCATTTAAAAAAATTGGTGTAATCATAAAAGGGTATAAAAAAAGCTCATCTTCTACAAGTACGGGAAGTTTTGCTGGATAATTTTGAGTATTTTCTAGTTTCATTACATTATACCTTCTTCAAATATTTTTCTATACCATGGAAGTTCTGGTTTGATCATTTCGATTGTGTTAAAATCGGAATTTTCTATTTTTTGCTTATAAATTTCATAACTTTGTTCTCTATCTTTTTTTTCATATAATTTTGCAATGCTTGTATCAAGATAAAAAACCGCAAGATTAAATTTGGTTAACATGGTGTCAATGAGATCATTATATTGTATATTAGGATAGTTTTGGTTGTACTCTTTGATTTCTTCTATGGTTTTAAGCATTAATGCTTGATTGCGATTTGGAACTGCAAAAGAGTCAAATTTAGCTTTGATTTTTAAATATCTTATGTATGCGATATTTTTAGAATCACCAAATTTATTTAAATATTCATCAAGATAAAAATTTGCCATTTCATATTCTTCTTCATTAATATGAGCTTGTGCTAAGATAAGCAAAGTTTGTTCTAGTAAAGGATCAGCAATATGTTCAGCTGCCATGGAAGTATAGTGCTTATCAGCTGCTTCAAGATTTTTTTCTTGTAAATCTTTAATGATTTGTTGATACCACTCCATAGAACTAAGATTATATAAATCTTCTGCTTTTTTAGAACTGCATGCCCCTAAGAATAATCCTATTATTATAAGCGAAAAAATAAAAATTTTTTTCATATATATCACCTTGTAAATTTAATAATTTATAATTATAATGTTTTTATGTTTATGAAAATGTTAATTTTAAAAAATTCAATTTTACATTCAAAATACAAATTTGATAAAAATTTAAAATTTGGAACTAAAATTGCTTAAAGATTTGTAATTTCTTAGTCAATAGATTTTAGGAGGCAAAATGAACTTAGAAGTTAAATGTCCTATTTTGGGTTTTGAAGATACCAAAAATATGAATTTTTACAAGATAGATGAGGTTTTTTATAGATTAAAGAGCCTTGATGGTAAAGATTTTTCTTTCGTGATGATTGATCCTTATATGATTCGCCCTGATTATGATTTTGAAGTTCCTGATTATTATCAAGAGTTGTTAGCTTTAAATGAGCAGACTAATTTTGGTGTATTTGTTATCGTGGCTATTAATGAACCATTAGAGGAATCTACTGTTAACTTTCTAGCGCCTGTTGTGATGAATTATGATAATAACTCATTAGTGCAAGTAATTTTAGATACAAGTAAATACCCTAATTATTTTCAATCTGAAAAGATTTCGGCTTTTATCAAACAGTCAAAATAATGTCCGAAATTTATATTTTAGGAAATGGCGCTATGGCTAGTGCTATAGCAAAAGGTATAAGCGATGCTTATGAAGTGATAATAGTTGCAAGAGATTTAAAAAAGGCAAGTAGTTTAAATTTTAAAGTCATATCATATGATGAGTTTGATATGGAAAATAAAAATGTTATTTTGGCTTTTAAACCTTATGCTTTAGAATCAGTAGCTACTCAATTAAAAGGCAAAGCAAGGTGGCTTGTTTCGGTTTTAGCAAAGACTACTTTTGAGCAACTTAGTAGTATTAAAGCGCAAAATTATATTAAAGTCATGCCAAATACCGCAGCAGAATTTAAGGCATCTACAACTGCGTATTTGATGAAAAATGATTTGTTTAAAGATGAGGTTTTGGCGTTATTGGGTACTTTTGGAAAAGCTATAGCATTGCAAAATGAAAAAGAATTTGACACAGCAATGGTTTTAAGTGGATGTGCTCCAGCTTTTTTAGCTTTAGTGGCAGAAAGTCTAGCTAATGCAGGTGTTAAAAATGGTTTAAAAAATGAGCTTAGTTATGAGCTTACGCGTGCTTGTTTTGAAAGTTTCAGTGCTTTGTTTAACCACTCTCATCCAGCAATTGTAAAAGAAAAAATTTGCTCTCCTGCAGGAGTTACAATTAAAGGAGTTGAAGCTTTGGAAAAAAAAGCTTTGCGTGGAGCTTTTTTTGAAGCTTTTGAAGCAAGTTTAGGTCAATGAAGCAAGCTTTTAGTCTCCTAGAGCTTGCTTTTTGTATTGTTATTTTATCTTCTATTTTTGGTTTTTATTATCTGATTTTTTTGGGTAAATCTTTCAATTTAATACATTTAAATCAACTTCTTTTTAATGAAGAAAAGGCATTGTTAGAATATAATCCCTTGTATCAAAGAGGTGAGATTGATATCAATCATCATCTTTTTTTAGAGTATTCTAGTGAGAAATTTCATCTGAAATCTTTAAAAGCTAAAGATGAATCATACAAAAAAGCCTTTTTAGATGAAAAAAGCTTTTAGTTTGTTAGAACTTGTATTAAGTTTGATTATTTTGGGCGTTTTAATTGTGGTTTTAGCTAGACCTGGCGTAGTGCTTTATGAATATGCTTTTAAGGTAAAAAAGACAAATGAAATTTTTTCAGATATTAATCAAGCTTTGCTGAGTATAGAAAAAATATACCAAACATGCATAGATGTAAAACACACAAAGCATTCTCTAGAATGCTATATGGGTGCAAATGATGATATTTTCTATGATTTATCTTTGAAAAAGTTTAATTTTAGCGGTGTTATTTTAGATGATAACCAAAGCTTTATTAGCCCCAAGAGTCATTTTCACTTTATAGAAAATGGTATTTCAAAAGGCGTGTTAAGCCACTATAAAGATATAGTGGCAAATAAAAAATTAAAAATATACCCTGATGATTATATTTATTTATATGATTTACAACATCAAAAATTAAGAATGATTTTAGCAGATGATAAGGAAAAAATTCATTTTATTGGTGAAAAATGGAGTGGGTTTTATAGTGTGGTTTATGCTTATGTGAAAGTGTATTTTGAAGATGAAAAAATTTACATTCAAGTTGGAGATTTAAATCATAAACAAAAAAGATTTTTACTAATGCAGGATGTTTTTCAACTTGAATTTACGCAAGAATCCAAAGCATTGAAAGCTACAATTTGTAGTAAAAAACAAAATGAATGCTTGAGTAAATGGATGTTTTTATGAAACAAGCATTTGCTATGGTTTATACTATTTTTTTTATTATGTTTGTTGCTTTTGTGTTAGTTTTTGTTGTAAAAATAAGCTCGTATACTCCAAGGATTATGCAAGATCTAATTCTTTATACACAAGGAAAAATTTTAGTATTAAATTCTAAAGAAATGTCAAAATATTTTTTGTATCAAGCATATTTAGAAGGCAAGGAGTGTATTGAGCAAATTAACTTTAAATACAACAATGCTACAGTGCAAATAGACTATGCTTATCCGCTAGGGAGATGTGAAAATGGGCAGTTGCTGTTAGACTATGAAGTAACAAAAGCTATAGTAGCTGTTAATGTAAGTGTGCTTTTAAATGAAAATAAAAGCGTGAATGAAGAAGTTTTTTTGCAAAGAAGTTTTTTTATCTACCCTAAATTAGATTGAATATATGTTTCAATTCCAACGGCTATCATTTTTACACCCATTGCCATAATAAAGACTAGTGCAATACGAGAAAAAACATAAAGAACTAGTTTGCCAATAACTTTTTCAATAGTAGCTGAAAAATGAAATAATACAAATATAAAAATAAAAGTAAGTAATACAGAAGCTACAGCTATACCTAAATTTTGATCTTCTGAAATCACTACTATAGTAGACAGGGTCCCAGGTCCTACAAGCATAGGAAATGCCATTGGCACTATACTTTTTTTAAGTAATTCTTTGTGGCTTAGGTCTTGATAATGCTGAAATTGACTACTAGATGGAGTAAAAAGTAAGTTTTTGGTACTCATGATGATCAGGATCAATCCGCCCGCAACTCTTAAGTCGTTAATATCAATCTTAAATAAAAATTTCATAATAAATGGACCTGAAAGTAGAAAAACCAAAACAATACAAAAAGCTGTATAGATAATATTTCGAAATAGTTTTTTTCTTTTATCTGCATCTAAACCTTCAGTCATTGCGATAAACTGCGGGAGATTGCCAAAAGGGTTTAAAACAGCTATGATAGCAATAGAAGCAAGTAAGATAGCATAAATTTCAGATTCTATATCTGAAAACATATTTCACCTTTATATCCCCAAGCTTATAAAGCTTGGGAGAATGCAATTATAATCCTTCAAAAGGATTAGTAACAACTTCTTTTCTATCTACAATATAAGGAATAAGTGCTACGTGTCTTGCACGTTTGATAGCAACTTCTACCATTTCTTGGTGTTTTTTACTAGTACCTGTTAAGCGGCGTGGCATGATTTTAAATCTTTCTGATAAAGCATGTTTTAACAAAGCTGTATCTTTATAATCAATAAAATCAACTTTAGCTTCTGTGTATTTGCAATATTTACGTGAATATTTTCTTTTTTCTGCCATGATATTTTCCTTTAAAATGGTAATTCTGTATCATCATCGTATTTGTCGATATCAATTTCCTTCATAGGTGTTTCTTTTTGTGGAGCTTGATATGCATTAGATGAATTTGTTCTAGTTTGGACTTGAGCATAAGGATCAAAACTTTGTTGTTGGTTAAAATTTTGATTATAACCATAGCTTTGATTATCAAAGTTATTTTGTTGAGTATTTTGTACGGTTGAACCTAGCATTTCTAAATTTTCAACTTGAATACTATGCTTAGAACGATTTTGTCCATTTTGATCGCTCCATTGCTCAAATCTTAAACGACCTTCGATTAAAACTTTACTACCTTTGTTAAGGTATTGATTTGCAATTTCTGCTGTTCTTCCAAAAAAGCTAATGTCGATAAAGCAGGTCTCTTCTCTTTTTTCTCCTGTATTGGTGCTAAATCTTCTTGTCACAGCTATAGCAGAAGAACCTATTGCGCTACCTGATGGAGCATAACGCATTTCTATGTCCCTTGTGAGATTACCTACTAAAACGACTTTGTTAAACATTAATTAGCCTTCTGTGCTTTCATTGGCTTTGATTTCTTTTTTACCTTGTTTGATACCTTTGCTTAGTTTTTCCCAAGCAGCGATTTCTTTTTTGTTTTCATATTTTACAACTAAAAATCTTATCACTTCTTCAGTAATTCTTAATACCCTTTCAAGCTCAGCGATTAAATTAGTAGGAGCTTTGAAGTAAATTACAAAATAAGTTCCTCTTTCGTATTTTTTGATTTTGTACGCAAGTTTTCTTGTTCCCATTGGAACTACGCTTTCAATTTCTGCGCCATTTTTTGTAAGGACTTCTTTTACGAATTCCAACTTAGCACTTACTTCTTCTTCTGTAAGTGTTGGTTTTAATATGAATAAAACTTCATAATGTCTCATTTGAATTTCTCCTTGTGGATATAAAGCCTAAAAATTAGGCAAGGATTTTGCATAAAATGCAAATTTTATTTTACCACAAGTTTTCTTAATTTAACTTTTTAGTATAGAGCTAATGTGTAAGAGTGTGGCGATTAGAAATTCTTTTTTTTCTATTTTTGAGTTTTTTTTAAGTTCGTATTCACAATTACACAGTGTAGTGAAAATGCTTTTGTATTGAGGTATTTTTAGCATTAAAGCTTGTTTTTGTAGGTTTTGCGCTATGGTCATGGGTGGTGTATAGCCTAAAATTTCTTTTAGATCTAAATTACCATAAACTTTAATGTGTAAGGTTATTTTAAAAAGTCTTGAAAAACTAGCATATAAAGCATTGATTAAAGCGATTTCATTGTAATGATCTAAAATATTTTCAAGATCAGCTCTTAGATCCTTTTTTTGCATGAGGTTGTCAAAAAAGCTTTCAAAGCTAATAGTACTTAAACTAAAACAATGTTCTTGTATGATTTTTTCATCAATACTTAAGCCACTAAATTTATTTAATTCATTTGCTGCTAAGTATAGATTTTCATTAAAATTGTAAAAAAGTGCAAAAAGTGCATTTTGTGTGATATTGATGTTTAATTCTTTGGCTTTTAGAGCTAGAAGCTCCATACCTTCTTTGGCTGAATTGACTTTATAAAATCTACAAAAATGATTACCGAAAATTTTTTCTGCCTCGCTTTGTTTGGAGGTTTCATCGTAAATTTCAAGTAGAAAATAATTATCTTGTGAATTGTGGCAAAGTTCTACTAGTTGTTTTAATTCTTTGGTTGGAATTTTTTTTTGAGTTTTGATTTCTAGTAATTTTTTTTCGCTAAATAACGAAGCGCTTGATAAATAATCGTGTGCTTGTTTAAAATCATATTCTTCAAAATAAAATCTCAAACTCTCATCAAAAGAGTATTTGTCTTTGATGAGTTTAGCATAGAGTTCAATTTGGAAATTATCAGCTCCATAGAGTAAAAAAAAGTTAGGAATATTTCCGCTATTTAGTAAGGTTTGGAGTTGATTTTTATACATTTTGATTTCTCTCTAAACTAAAATGTTTGGTAATTTTTCCAAAAATTTTAGCACTGATAATATCTACTTCAGTGATTTCTACTTCAACATGTTCTAATAAATTTGCTCTTGAACCTATAACGGTGATCAAAGCTCCTTTTATATCATCGTTGAGTTTCACTTGTAGTGAGCTTTGATTTTCTATCACTAAGGCTTTGAATTTTTTTCCTATGTTGTATTTTGCCCATCTTGCGAATTTTCTATCCATGAAGTGCCATGCAACTTTATCTGCTTCTCTTTCTAGTGTGCTTAATTCTTCACAAGTGCTTTCTATATTTAAAAGTAGATAATTAAACATTTTTTCATCTTGATTGATTTTTGCTTTTAAAAGTCTATGTAAAATAAGATCAGAATATCTTCTAATAGGACTTGTGAAATGGGTATATTTGTCAAATCCTAGACCAAAATGACCTGCATTTTCACTGGCATATTCAGCCTTTTTTTGAGCTTTGATGATAAGCTTGTCTACTTCTTCTCCTATGTTGAGTTCATTGGCTAAAGCTTGAATATCTTTGAATAATTCTAAAATATTATTTTTGGCATTAATATCTATACTAAGCGTAGATAAATCTGCAAGTAGCTGATCGATTTTTTTATAATCAGGACTTAAGTGGTTTCTAAAAACTCCTATATCGATGAGTTTTGCTGCAGCTTTGTTGGCTAAAAGCATACAATCTTCGATTAGATTATGTGAGGCTGTGTCGCTTTCAAGACGTGTTTTTAGGAGTTGATTGTTTTCATTTAGAGTCATTCTAAGTTCTTGGGTTTTAAACTCACAAGCATTTTTTAGGCGTTTTTTGCGTAAATTTTGAGTGATTGCAAAAGCATCATAAAGCCAATTAATCTCCCCCAAATCATCACGGTTTTTTAAGTACTCATCAACTTCATCATAATTAAAACGGCGTTTTGAGTTAATAATGGCTTCAAAAAGCTCTTCTTTGATGACCTCATTGTTTTGATCTAAGCATATTTTAAAACAAAATGCTAATCTATCTTCATTAGGTTTTAATGAACAAATATTTTCGCTTAAAGCCCTTGGTAACATAGGTATGGCAATATGAGGAAAATAAATCGAAAAACCTCTTGATCTTGCTTCTTTATCAATGGCGCTATAAGCATGCACATAAGCACTTACATCGGCTATAGCTACATAAATAGCGTGTTCACTTTTATCATAATAAATCGCATCATCAAAATCTTTTGCATCTATAGGGTCGATGGTGCAAAAATTTAAATTTCTAAGATCTTTTCTTGAAGGATACATGCTTGCATCTACTTCATTTCCATAAGCTCTTGCTTCGTTTTCGCATAAATGATCAAAAATTGCATTTTTATTAAAAAGCGCTAGGGAAATTTTTTCATCTACAAAATCATCATCAATATGTCCTATCACTTCAGTGATATTGTTATCATGATTTTCTATTTTTAAAATAGTTCCTAAAGGTAGAGCTTTTAACGATTTTTGAGAGGCTTTTAAAGCACATGTAAGTCCCGTTTGAATGTTTACTCCAAGTATGGCTTCACCATATTTTTTGGTAATAACCAAAGAGGTTTCGTGTGCTCTTTTGAGTATCAAAACCACTTTGGCGCTAGGACGCTTTTTTTTGATAGGAAGCAACTTTGCTACAACAATATCAGCGTAGTTTGCACCTTTGAGATTTTTATTTTCTATCAGTAAGTCACGCTTAAAAGCATGATCATAGCTTTCTAAAAAACCTGTTCCATTAGATGAGATATCGATTTTACCAAAAGTAAAACCATCTTTGAGATAGTATTTATTTTTATAAAATTTAATAATATCACAGGTCAATAATTCTCTGATAAGTTGTTTGTTTTTATTGGTAATTTCGCTTGCGTTTAGACCGTAGCTTAATTGATTAAATAATTCTTTCATAACACTCTTTAAAATATTTTTATAAAGTCTAAATTTTATCATAAAAGGATTAAATTTATATTTTTTAGTTATAATCTTTATTTTTATTCTAAAATTTTAGGAGTACATCATGGCTGTGTCAATTTATTATGATAAAGATTGTGATATTAACTTAATCAAGTCAAAAAAAGTAGCTATTATAGGTTTTGGTTCTCAAGGTCATGCTCATGCTATGAATTTAAGAGATAGCGGAGTAGATGTTATTATAGGTTTGAAAGAGGGCGGACAAAGCTGGGCAAAAGCTCAAAATGCAAATTTTATTGTTAAAAGTGTAAAAGAAGCTACTAAAGAGGCAGATTTGATTATGATTTTGGCTCCTGATGAAATTCAAAGCGAGATTTTTAACGAAGAAATTAAACCTGAATTAAAAACAGGTAAAACTTTGGCATTTGCACATGGTTTTAATATCCACTATGGACAAATTGTAGCTCCAAAGGGTATAGATGTGATTATGATTGCTCCTAAGGCTCCAGGTCATACTGTAAGACATGAATTTAGTATAGGTGGTGGAACCCCTTGTTTGATTGCTATCCATCAAGATGAAAGTAAAATGGCAAAAGCTTTGGCTTTGAGTTATGCAAGTGCTATAGGTGGAGGTAGAACCGGCATCATAGAAACGACTTTTAAAGCTGAAACCGAAACGGATTTGTTTGGCGAGCAAGCAGTGCTTTGCGGTGGGCTTAGTGCGTTAATTCAAGCAGGATTTGAAACTTTAGTTGAAGCAGGTTATGAGCCTGAAATGGCATATTTTGAGTGTTTACATGAAATGAAGTTGATTGTGGATTTGATCTATCAAGGCGGTATCGCTGATATGAGATATTCTGTTTCTAATACTGCTGAATATGGGGATTATATCACAGGACCTAAGATTATTACCAAAGAAACTAAAGAGGCAATGAAAGGTGTTTTAAAAGAGATACAAAATGGAAGCTTTGCAAAAGATTTCATTTTAGAAAGAAGAGCAAATTTTGCAAGAATGCATGCAGAGCGTAAAATAATGAATGATTCTTTAATAGAAAAAACAGGGCGTGAACTTCGTGCTATGATGCCTTGGATTGGTGCAAAAAAATTAGTTGATAAAGATAAAAACTAATTTGAAAACGATAGATAAAAAATACAAAGTGCTTTTAGCACTTTGCTTAATTGTGCTAGGCATTTTTCTTTTTGCTTTTGGATCTTTGTTTTTATCAAAATCAAAATACCAAATTCAAGAACAAAACGTAACTACACCTCACGAAACACCTATAAACATAGCACCTGTAGAAAATAATTTAAGCTTAGAAGAAGTTGATTTAGGGTTAAAAAATGAAAATTTGGAATTTTTAGATAAAAATATCAGTGAAATTTTAAATCTACACAACGAAAATAATGATGTAAACCTTAGTCAAAATGATCAAAATTTAAGTTATGATTTAAATACTACCCAAGAAGATCTTAATCAAACCAAAATAGAGCAAAACATCACAATAACTCCAAAAGAAGCAAATCAAACACAAGCGATAAAAATTACCAAAAAACCTAAAAATACAAAACCGCGTTTGGCTATTATTATTGATGATATGGCTAGCCATACTCATGTTGATATGCTTAGAAAAACTCATCTTAAATTAATACCTTCGTTTTTTCCGCCCGATAAACGCCACCCATATACAGCTGAATTTGCAAAAGATTTTGAATTTTTTATGGTGCATTTACCATTAGCAGCTATTAAGTATGATAAAGCAGAATTGAACACTTTACATCCTAGTGATGATGCGCAAAAAATACAACAACGCGTTGAATACATCAAAGAGCATTTCCCAAATGTAAAATTTATCAATAATCACACTGGCAGTTTATTTACATCAGATAAAAAAGCTATGGAGAAACTTTTTAAAGCTTTTGGTGAAAATGAGTTTGTTTTTGTAGATTCAAGAACTATAGGTAATTCTAAAGCTAAAATTTTAGCAAACAAATATAATCAACCATATATTGCTAGAGATGTATTTTTAGATAATGAAGACAATATAGCTTATATTAAAAATCAACTCAAGCAAGCAGTTGATGAGGCGGTAAAAAAAGGGTTTGCTATAGCTATTGGTCATCCACGTGAGAAGACTTTTCAGGCCTTAGTGCAAAGCAAGGAATTGCTTGATTTGGTTGAACTTGTGTATTTAAATGAAATTTATTGACCATCTTGAAGCTTTTAATGAGCTTTTAAATCCTCCTGCTAGGGTGTATTATAAAGGGAATTTGAAGCTTTTAGAATCTAGGAAAGTTGCAATTATTGGTTCTAGAAGAATGAGTGTTTATACTAAAAACTCTCTTGTGGAGCTTGTGTCGTTTTTAAAAAAAGTTAAAGTTTGTGTGGTAAGTGGTGGAGCTTTGGGTGTAGATATTCACGCTGCAAGATTGGCTTATCCGCATACTATAGCGATCTTTGCAAATGGTTTAGATGAAATTTATCCCAAAGCTAATGCAAGTGATATTTTGGATATTTATAACAATGCTTTAGCATTGAGTGAAAATGTACCAGATTATAAAGCTAAGCCTTATGATTTTTTACTGCGAAATAGACTAATCATTGCTTTAAGCGAAGTGGTAGTGATCGCACAGGCTGATTTAAAAAGTGGTTCTATGCAAAGTGCAAGACTTGCTTTAAGTATGAATAAACCCATTTATGTGCTTCCTCATAGAAAAAATGAAAGCGAAGGGACCAATTTGCTTTTGGCTCAAAATAAAGCTAAATTGCTTTATGATTATCAGCAATTTGCAGCGATGTTTGGAGAGCTTGAGTGTAAACAGCAACAAGATGACTTGTTAAATTTTATAAAAAACGAAGATGACTTAGAGAAAGTTTTGCAAAAATTTGGCGATAAAGTTTATGAATATGAGCTTGAAGGTTTAGTGGAAATTTCTGGAGTAAAAATAAGAGTTTGTATATGAAAACTTTAGCATTGGATATAGGTTTAAAGCGTATAGGTGTGGCATTGTGTGTTAATAAGAGTATTGTTATGCCACTTGAGGCTATTATAAGAAAAAATCGCAACCAAGCAGCTAGAGAAGTTCAAGAGTATATCAAAGAATACGAGATAGATACTTTAGTCGTTGGAATTCCTTTGGGTGGAGCAAGTGAAGATGAAATGCGTAAAAGAGTGGAGCATTTTGTTGCCTTGTTGGAGTTTGATAAAGAAGTGTTTTATGTAGATGAAAGCTTTAGTTCCAAAGGAGCACAAGAGCTTGGTGTGGCAAATTTAAGAAAAAAAGATGGTAAGCTTGATTCTTTAGCTGCATATTTATTTTTAAAGGATTTTTATGGCCTTGCTTGATTTAAGTATAGCTTTAGAAAGTATTTATACACAGTCACAAAAAGAGCAAATTCTTCAAAGCTTTGACCAAGAAAAAAATGTGAATATTTTTAGAAATTCTTTACTTATTGGAAATGATGAGCTCGAAAGTATTTTAAAAAATGAAACGATAGAATTTAAAAAAATTGATACATATTGCTATAAAATTCCATTTCATTTTAAAAGCAAATTAAGTGCGATGAGTGCATTTAGTGAGGGAAAGTTTTATATACAAAATTATGCTTCATATTTATGTGCAAAAACCTTAGGTGTAAAAGCAGGAGAAAGTGTTTTAGATATGTGTGCTGCTCCTGGTGGAAAGAGTTTGAATTTGGCTAATTTTATGCAAAACCAAGGATATTTAGCAAGTTGTGAATTATCTAAGACTCGTTTTTTTACTTTGAAAAATACCTTAGAAACTTACCAAGTGAAGATGGCAAAGTGTTTTTTAAAAGATGGACGCACGATAGGAAAGGCATGTCCGCTTAAATTTGATAAAATTTTACTTGATGCACCTTGTTCTACTTTTGCAAAGATGGGTTTTGGCATCCAAAAAAATATTAAAGAAATCAAGCAAATTGCAAATTTACAAAAAAAACTACTGCATTCAGCATTGTTAGCTTTAAAACATGGCGGAGAGCTTGTTTATAGTACTTGCACTTTTTTAAGAGAAGAAAATGAGGCTGTTTTGGAGAATGCCTTGAGAAATTCTAATTTTCATCTTGAATTGCTTGATTTTGAATTGCCAAATGTGCAATTTATTCAAGCAAAAAGCGAAGAATTTGATTTATCTTTTGCTAAAAGGGTTTTACCTGATGATTATGCTGATGGCTTTTTTATCGCAAAAGTGAAAAAACATTAAAAATCAATAAATTTAAATGTGAAAAATATTTTTTAATTTAAAACTTAAAGTGCTATTTTTAGGTAGTTTGAGCTTAAATTCACACTGTGAAACTCTTGTGAATAAAATACCAAAAAAAGAAAACTTAAATTAAGAAAAAAGTAAAAATAATGGAAGGTGTTTTGCAGGATAAATAAGCACTAGGCTTATTTATCTCTTAAGTTTAATTCGCTAATTAATTTAGTGTAAGCTTGATAATCTTTTCTTTTTAGATAAGATAAAAGTCTTTTTCTTTGACCAACAAGCTTTAAAAGTCCTAAACGAGAAGAAAAATCTTTTTTATAGATTTTTAAATGTTCTGTTAAATCTGAAATTCTCGCACTTAAAAGAGCGATTTGAACTTCTGGAGAACCTGTATCTCCTTCTTTTCTAGCAAATTTTGCAACAATTTCTGCTTTTTTAGCCGAATCTAAAGCCATAATAGACCTCCTGAGCGGTATTTAAAATTAAAAGATGTAATTATAACGAAAAAAACAAAAAAAATGCTGAATTTTAAAATATAAGAAATTTAATACCGAAGAAGACTTATTTTTGATATAATAAAAATTTTTATCATAGTCATAATAATTATACTTTATATATTTAGAAAGGAAAAAAGTGTTATTTACAAAAGCTAGCGAATACGCTTTGTTGTCTTTGATACATATAGCCAATTCTCAAGAACCACAAGATGTGGATACAATGTCAAATGTTTTAGATATACCAAAAAGTTTTTTGGCTAAAATCTTGCAAGCGCTTGCTAAAGATTCGCTTTTAAAATCCTACAAAGGGGCTAAAGGTGGGTTTATGCTTGTTAAAAATCCAAGCGAATATACTTTAAAAGAAATCATAAATAGTGTGGAAAAAAAATCCATCAATGTTTTTGAATGCAGTAATGGAGTTTGCCCTTCACAAAAAGAAGAAAATTGTAAAATTATGCCTGTACTTGTGAAGTTGCAAAATAAAATTGATGATTTTTTGATTTCTATTACTTTAGAGGATATTATTCAAAATAATGGCTAAAAGAGATATTTTTAGCTTGGTATTGCCTTGGGTTGCTCCGCTTGTTGCACCGGTATTAAAGGCAAAAAGCTTAACTATAGTAGCTGTGATAATTGCTATTTTAGCAATTATCATTGTACCTTTACCAAGTATAGTTTTGGATTTTTTTCTTGCTTTGAGTATAGCCATTTCGGTTTTGATTATTTTAATTTCTTTGTATATACCTAAACCTACAGATTTAACAACTTTTCCAACGTTGATTTTGATCATCACGCTTTTTAGACTTTCACTTAACATCGCCACAACGCGTATGATTTTAAGTGAGGGTCATCAAGGTCCAGCGGCTGTAAGTGATATAGTGGCGAGTTTTGGGGAGTTTGTTGTTGGTGGAAATTATGTTATAGGTATGGTTATTTTTTGTATTTTGGTTTTGATTAACTTTATGGTTGTAACCAAAGGTAGTACAAGGGTTTCTGAAGTGCAAGCAAGATTTACTCTTGATGCAATGCCTGGTAAGCAAATGGCGATTGATGCGGATTTGAATGCAGGCTTAATTGATGAAAAAACTGCACGCCAAAGACGTCAAGAAATTATAGCCGAGGCAAATTTCTATGGAGCAATGGATGGTTCTTCTAAATTTATTAAAGGAGATGCTGTTGCGGGGATTATTATAACTATTGTAAATTTAATTGGTGGGTTTATGATAGGATATTTTCAGCATGATATGGAACTTAGCGAATGCGCTTCTACTTATACGATTTTAACGATAGGCGATGGACTTGTTTCACAAATTCCTGGATTGATCACATCGACTGCAACTGCTATTATTATTACGCGTGCTAGCAAAGATGAGGATAATTTCGCCGAGGGTTCTATTAATCAGCTTTTAGGTGAGTATAAGACCTTGCTTATTGTGGGATTTATTTTGTTTATTTTTGCTTTGGTGCCTGGCTTGCCACATTTTTCTTTAGGGTTTATGGCTTTGATGTTTTTGGGGCTTGGCTATATGATAAAACAAGTACAAGAAGGTAAAATTCAAATCAATACTGTCTCGAGTAAAAAATCTCAAGAAGATAACGAGCAAGAGCAGGCTAAACCTCAAAAACGTAGCGAAGAGGAGATTTTAAGAGAAGAAGAAAATAAAATTACAGATATATTAAAATTAGAAATTTTAGAGTTAGAATTGGGCTATGGGCTAATTAAGCTAGCAGAAAGTGAGTTGACAGAACGTATTAGATCTACAAGACGTAATATAGCCCAAAGTTTAGGATTTTTAATGCCTAAAATTAGAATTAGGGATAATTTACAGTTAAAACCTAATGAATATACTTTTAAACTTAAGGGTGTAGGGATAGCTAGTGCAGAAATTTACCCTGATAAATACTTGGCTATGGATAGTGGTTTTATTACCGAACCTATTGAGGGTATAGCTACTAAAGAACCAGCTTTTAATTCAGACGCTTTGTGGATTGATTCATCTTTAAAAGATGAGGCAACATTGAATGGTTATATTGTGATTGATCCAGCAAGTGTGATTTCAACTCATATGAGCGAGCTTATAAAAGCAAATGCTTCAGAGCTTTTAACTAAACAAGAGGTGCAAAATTTACTAGATAAGATTAAAAATGACTATCCTATTGTAGTAGATGATTGTTTAAGAGTGGCAAGTATTGGTTTAATTCAAAAGGTATTAAAAGCCTTGCTTAAAGAGCATATCCCAATAAAAGATATGCTTACAATTTTAGAATCAATTAGTGATATAGCAGAAGTTAGTAAGAGTTTGGATATGATCATAGAGCATGTAAGAGCTTCTTTGGCAAGAGCGATTACTAATTTATATGTAGATGAAAAAGGTCAAATTAGTTTTTATATCTTTGATGCTGCTGCTGCTGCGAAGCTAATGGAACATGTGCAGTTTAAAGATGGGACATATCATTTGATGATCAATGTAGCACAAACTGGAGCTTTGGTTGAAGCTTTAAAAGCAGAGCTTGCAAGTGTAGCAAATACAAGAATCAAACCTTTCTTACTTTGTGTTGAACCACAGCTTAGAAAATTTATCGCCGATATTTGTTCGAATTTTGGTATTAATATTACTGTTTTAAGTTTTGCAGAAATTGCAGAAAATACTAAATTTGAAACAGAAGGCATTATCAAAGTTGATAATCTATAAAGGAAAAATATGAAAATTTATCATCTTTCGCATACTGATTTAGATGGTTATGCTTGTCAGTATGTGCTAGATTTTTATTTTAAGAATTGTTGTTTTTATAATTCTAATTATGGTAAAGAGATTAATGAAAATTTTAATGTTATTTTTAAAAATATCGAAGAGGATTTAAAAGAAAATCCTAAAGAAGAATTTGTGATTTTAATCACTGATTTAAATTTAACCTTAAGTCAATGTGAAGATTTTCAAAAGGCTATAGAAGGCAAAAAAATCAAACTTATGCTCTTAGATCATCATCAAAGTGGCTTAGAGTGTATGCAAAAGTATCCTTGGTATTTTCTAGATGATAAAAGATGTGCAACAAAAATTGTTTATGATTTTTTTAGTAGATGTTATGGTAAAAATAAGTCATTATCTCAGTTTGTAGATGTGGTAAATGCAGTGGATATTTGGCTAAGTGAAGATGATGGTTTTGAATTGGGAAAAGTTTTACTTGGCATGGTTTCTGGAGCAAAAGAGATAAATAGAGTGATGTTTGCACAAGAGAATATAAAATATCTTTTCCATCTTTTTGATGCTTCAAGAAAATATATTCAAGAAACTAATGCGCATATTCGTTTAGATGATGATTTGCATAGTTTAAAAAAATCATTCTTCAAAAAAGAAAAAAATGACACTTTAAGTAATTTAATTTCTCATTTTGTTGTAGAAAAATTAAGTGCTGAAAAAGAAAAATTTAGCATATTTTATAAAGGACACAAGGGTTTGCTTACTTCTAATATAGGCAATACTTCAGTGATTGGAAATGATTTTTTGATGCAAAATCCTGAATTTGATTTTTTTGTAGATCTTAGCTCAAGAAAAACCTTAAGTTTTAGAGCAAATAATAAAATCGATGTAAGCTCAATGGCTAAAAGTTTGGTTAATGGAGGAGGACATAAAAACGCTAGTGGAGGTTTATTTGCTGCGTATAAAGATAGCTCTAATTATGATTTTATCAAAGCACAATTTGTAGATTTGATCAAAAATAAAGAATTAAAGGAAAACAATCATGAAAACAAACAATCTTAAAGAAGAAGTAGAAAACTTACAATATGAATTAAGTATTGTTTTAGAGGCAATGCTTTTGCTTGCTGGGGTTGAGAAAAATAAATTAGAAAAAGCTGTAGAGGCGTATATTGATTGTATTGATGAGGTTTGTCAAAAAACTCAAAAAGAGGGAGCTGAGGAAGTTTTGGAAGTAGTGGAGTATTTGAAAAATCATCACAAAGATTTATTTCAATGAAAATTTTATACCTGCTTTTAATGGGTGTGTTTGCTTGTGCAAATATTTATGAAGATTTGAATGATTTTGCTTATAATAAACAAAATACACTCAACTTAAATTCAAGTCAGGCTTGGTTTTTAGAGTATAAGCAAAACAAGCAAGCTTGTGTAGATATTGTGCTTACAAAGCATAAAGCTTATGTTGTACAAATTCATCCTGCGTGTAATAATCTAAATAAAGAAAAAATAAATGATTATTTAAATTCGCAATTTTTAAGCTTGTATTCTAAAGATCTTACCAAACTTAGAAGAGAAATAGCTAGTATTAAAAATGTTATGCGTGATTTTATGATTTATTATACTTTACATCAATCTTTTGCAAATGATATAAAAAAAATGAGCAAAAGTGATAAATTACAAGTATATCAACTTGATAAGAAAAATGGTGGGAAAATTTTTTACAAAGTCAATAATCAAGCATGCGTAGTTTTTGATCTTTATTTAGATGAAAATTTACAAGCAAATATGCAAGTAAGCGGAATGGAAAATTTAGATAAAACTTGTATGGAGTTAATCTCATCTCCAGAATTTAAGGATCTTTCTTATACTAAAGATGAGATGAAAAAATATAAATTAAAAAACTAACCTAAAAAGTCTTAAACAATAAAGCTTAAAAATTCTACTTAAAGCCATTTTTTTTCTTTCTATATTTGAAAATACATAAGCTTCAAGATCTTGCTTTTCTCTTAAAGTGAGATTTTTCATTATTGTAAACCTTTTAAAAATATTGCTAGGCGAAATTATATTATCTTTTCTTTTAAAAAAACTGAAAATAAATAATTTAAAATTGTAAACTTATAGCTAAAAAAAGTTTAGTCATATTGACTAAATAATATTAAATATTTTTATTTAGAAATAACTTGACATTGTTATACTAAAGTTGTATAATTATTTTGTCACTTAAAAACATTGAGTGCTAAAATTGAAATAAGGTTTTATAATGAAGTCTTATAGTAAAAAGGATTTAATTTTAAAAACTATCATTGAAACCTACTTAGAAGGCAATAATCCTGTGGGTTCAAATGAGTTAAATCATAAAGTAAGCATACCTGCTTCAACTATAAGAGTTTATTTTAAAAAACTAAGCGATGAGGGTGTTTTAACGCAGCTTCATATTAGCAGTGGTCGTATACCAACTGCAAATGCCATGAAAGCTTATTGGTGCGAGCAACTTTGCGAAGATGAGATTGTGATTAATGATCTTGCTTTGTTGGAATTTTTGCTTGATAAGTTTGAAATATACAGTTTAGTTTATGGTGGCGATGAGTTGATTTTACAAGAACTTACCACAGTAAATAACAAATTTATCGTGCTAGATTTTGGGCAAAATGAACTAGTATTGAAATTTAATCATGATAGTTTGATTTTTTTGCAAAGACTTATCGGGCTTGATGTAAAAAGCATCGAAAATTTAGCTTTTAGAGTGGAATTTAAGGAGTTGTTAGAAAAAATAGCTATGTTAAAACATACAAAAATTTACTATAGATATAACGAGAGCAAAGCTTATCAAATTTATCAAAATGATAAATTTGCTAAGCTTTTATCTCCACAAATTGGATTTTATTTTAATGAAAAATTACAATTTGATCCTTTGTTTGAAGAAGGTTTTATGGGGTTAAAGCTTAAGAGTACATTTTTAGGAAAAGAATCTCATGTGATTTTTGCTGGAAGTGTTTACTCTGATTTTAAAACAATGTTAAATGTTATAAAGGAGGCTGCGTGAGCGAAGAAAAGCAAAATGAAACCATGCCAGAAGAAGCAGTGGAAAATTCAGAAAACCAAAACAATGAATTAGAAAAGCTTCAAGCAGAGTATAATGAGTTGAAAGATACTTATTTAAGAGCAAATGCTGAATTTGAAAATATCAAAAAAAGAATGGAAAAAGAGAAAATTTCAGCAACGATTTATGCAAATGAGAGTTTTGCTAAAGATTTGCTTGATGTAGTTGATGCATTAGAGGCGGCTATTAATGTAGAAGCTAATGATGAATTAAGTTTAAAGATTAAAGAAGGGGTGCAAAACACTTTGGATTTGCTTTTGAAAAAACTAGAAAAACATATGGTTAAAGTTATAGAAGCAAATGGTGAGTTTGATCCAAATTTACATGAAGCTATGTTTCATGTAGAAAGCGCTGATCATGAAAGCGGTCATATTGTCCAGCTTTTACAAAAAGGTTATGTGATGAATGATAGAGTGATTAGATCAGCAAAAGTTAGTGTTGCAAAATAAAATTTAATAAAAAGGATATAAAATGGGAAAAGTTATAGGGATAGATTTAGGTACAACAAATTCTTGTGTGAGTGTATATGAAAGGGGTGAAAGTAAGGTTATCCCAAATAAAGAAGGTAAAAATACCACTCCTTCGGTAGTTGCTTTTACTGATAAAGGCGAGGTTTTAGTAGGTGATAGTGCTAAGCGTCAAGCGGTTACTAACCCTGAAAAAACAATTTATTCTATTAAAAGAATTATGGGTTTAATGATCAATGAAGAAGCAGCAAAAGAAGCTAAAAATCGTTTACCTTATCATATCACAGAAAGAAATGGGGCTTGTGCGATTGAAATAGCAGGAAAAATTTATACTCCGCAAGAAATTTCAGCAAAAGTTCTAATGAAATTAAAAGAAGATGCAGAAGCTTTCTTGGGTGAAAAAGTAGAAGATGCGGTGATCACTGTTCCAGCATATTTTAATGATGCGCAAAGAAAAGCTACGAAAGAAGCAGGACAAGTTGCAGGATTAAATGTGTTAAGAATTATTAACGAACCAACTGCAGCAGCTTTAGCCTATGGTCTTGATAAAAAAGAAAGTGAAAAAATCGTAGTTTATGATTTAGGTGGTGGTACATTTGATGTTACTGTGCTTGAAACAGGCGATAATGTTGTAGAAGTTTTAGCAACGGGTGGTAATGCATTTTTAGGTGGTGATGACTTTGATAATAAATTAATCGACTTTTTAGCAAATGAGTTTAAAGATGAAACAGGTATAGATCTTAAAAACGATGTAATGGCTTTGCAAAGATTAAAAGAAGCAGCTGAAAATGCTAAAAAAGAATTAAGTTCAGCTAATGAAACTAATATTAACTTACCATTCATCACAGCTGATGCAAGTGGTCCAAAACACTTAACTAAAACTTTAACAAGAGCTAAATTTGAAAGCATGATTGATGGTCTAGTAGCTGAAACTATTAGTAAAATTAATGAAGTAGTAAAAGATGCAGGACTTGATAAGAGTGAAGTAAAAGAAATCGTTATGGTGGGTGGTTCTACTCGTGTTCCTCTTGTGCAAGAAGAAGTTAAAAAAGCTTTTGGTAAAGAGCTTAATAAGTCGGTAAATCCTGATGAAGTTGTAGCAATTGGTGCGGCAATTCAAGGTGCGGTTATTAAAGGTGATGTTAAAGATGTATTATTACTTGATGTAACTCCACTTTCTTTGGGTATTGAAACTTTGGGTGGGGTGATGACTAAAATCATCGAAAAAGGTACAACGATTCCAACTAAAAAAGAACAAGTTTTCTCAACTGCTGAAGATAATCAAAGTGCAGTTACTATCAATGTTTTACAAGGCGAGAGAGAATTTAGCCGTGATAATAAATCTTTAGGAAATTTCAATCTTGAAGGAATTCCACCAGCGCCTCGTGGTATGCCACAAATTGAAGTAACTTTTGATATTGATGCAAATGGTATTTTAACAGTTAGCGCAAAAGACAAAGCTACAGGAAAAGCACAAGAGATCAAAATCACAGGTTCAAGTGGGCTAAGTGAAGAAGAGATCAATAACATGGTAAAAGATGCAGAGCTTCACAAGGAAGAAGATAGAAAACGCAAAGAAGCAGTAGAAGCTAGAAATGCTGCTGATAGCTTAGTACATCAAGTAGAAAAATCTTTAAATGAGCTTGGCGATAAAGTAGGCGAAGATGACAAAGCAAATATCCAAAAAGCTTTAGATGAGTTAAAAGAAACATTGAAAAATGCTAATGCTTCTAAAGAAGAAATCGAAAGCAAAATGAAAGCTTTAAGCGAAGTTTCTCATAAATTAGCGGAAAATATGTATAAAAAAGAAGAGCCAAATGCTCAAAAGAAAAAAGATGATGATGTAATTGATGCTGAAGTTGAGTAAAAATTAAACTAGAAGCATAAAGCTTCTAGTTTAATTAATCAATATATTTCTTACAGTCTTCTTTGAAATAATTTCTGTCAAATCTTGCAAAATTATCGTTATTTGGCACTTTATAACATTCACTAAAATTTTTAGCCTTAAGAATTTTGACATAAAAACTAGGAATGGCTATATTGTTTTTAATGCGTTTTGGTTTGTCATCATAAAGCACTAAATTTAAGACTTCTAATTCTTTATTTTTCTTTGCTAAATACCGCTCTCTTTGTTCGATTTCATTCCAAATTTCAGCATTGATATCTTTTTTTTGTGGTGTGATATTACTCATTAAAAAAGTGCTAAGTTGGGCTTGTGGAGTTGCATTCATAGATTGATTAGGCACGACATGTCCTCTTGTATAGCCGCTTCTTAGGTAATCCTCCCAGTAAGTTCTGTATTTTTTAGGGATATTGGTATCATCTTCAAAGCGTGGGCGTTTTTTGATGTGCCCTTGATTTAAAATTTTAGCTTCTAGTTTATAAGCAATGGCCTTGGTACCCTTATAATTATAATCATAACAGTTGATGTAATAATACTTATCCATCAATAAAGAGCATTCTTTAAAATACGGCTTAAAACTAGGGTGTAATTCGTATTGAGTATAAGCAAAAGAGCTTAAAGCTAAAGCACAAAGCGTTAAAACTTTTTTCATGCTAAAAGCTTTCTAACCATTTCATTGAGTCTTTTGCCATCAACACTCACACCAAAAACTGCTTTAGCTTCTTTCATTAAAACACCTTGTTCTTTTAAAGAATTAATTTGTAATTTTTCTATCAGTTTTTTTAATTCGCTTTCTAATTCCTCATCGCTTAGCTGTTTAGGTAAATAAGCACTTAAAATAGCGACTTCTTGAAGTTCTTTTTGTGCTAAATCTTCTCTAGCGCCTTTATTGAAAGCTAGTGCAGCTTCGTTTCTTTTTTTGATTTCACTTGCAATGATTTTGTAAATTCTTTCATCATCGAGTGTGATTCTTTCATCAACTTCTATTTGTTTAAAACTAGCATTAAGCGTTCTTAGAGTGTTTCTTTTGAAGTCATCTTTGTTACGCATAGCTTCTTTGATATCTTCTAAAATTTGATCTTTTAAATTCATTTTTTCTCCTTTAAATTTTAATATTTTTAAAATGTGCTATACACACACCTTCTCTAACACCATCATCAATGACAATGAGTTTTTGCTTTTCAAATAAAGCAAAAAGGATTAAAGAACCGGCTATAAGGTATTTTTTTCTGTTTTCTCCAAGATAAATTCTAGCTTTTTCTTGTTCTAAATTCCAAATTTTCAATGCAAAATTAAAAAAATCCCTTTTTTGAAGTATTTTACCATTAACACTTTCTTCTAGGTAATCTTTGTATTTTATATTTTGTTTGTAAGCACAAAGTGTGGTTGGTACACCTGAATTTAAAACAAAATAGTTTCCCTTGATTTCTTTTTTGATGTGCTTGCTTATGGTTAGTGCTTGAAACAAAATCTGTTTAAAATGCATAGGATAAGAACTAAGATGAAATTTTAAGGTTTTGTCTTTGATGTATTTAAGGTTTTGTGGATTTTTCTTAAAAAAACGCATATAAGCACTAGGTTTTGCGGTTTTAAATCGCATTCTTTCATAAAAACTAATGATACCAAAATCATAACTTTTGCAAGATTGCTCACTAGAGATTTCACAAGATGCACCACCTAAATCACAATAACTTAGTTGTTTTTTGAATAATTTTAGACTTTTAAGTCTTTCTTGTATACCTAAAATGCTTAATCTCGCTTCGGTTTTTGCATCTATGATTTGCACTTTGAGTTGAAATTTTTTTTCAATTTGCTCCATAATAGTTGTAGCATTTTTTGCTTTTCTAAAAGCAGCTGTGGCAACTGCTTTTGCTTGACTTAGATCGTAATTTTTTTCTTTTAAAGATTTCAAAGCGTTAAAAATTCTTTCAATAGCTTCATCGCTAATAGTGTCATTTTGCATATTTTTAGCCGCTGCTATGATAAATTCTTCACTTTGTAATTTGTTGAAATTTTTATCCATTAAAACAGCTCTTAATGTATTTGATCCCATATCAATACCTAACACTAGCTCTCCTTAAAAAATTTAAAGTATAATAGCTAAAAAACTTATAAGGAAAACTTATGCTTTTAGGGGTTAATATCGATCATATAGCGGTTTTGAGAGAGGCTAGGAAAGTAAATGATCCTGATTTGCTTGAGGCCGCATTTTTGAGTGCAAATTGGGCTGATCAAATTACCATTCATGTAAGAGAAGACCGTCGCCATGCTAATGAGTTTGACTTGGAGCATATCTTAAAATATTGCAAGTGCGTTGTAAATCTTGAATGTTCTATAGATATGATAGAGTATGCTTTAAAATACAAACCTTCACGTGTTACTTTGGTACCTGAAAAAAGACAAGAGCTTACAACAGAAGGAGGGTTAAATCTTCATAATGAAAAATTGCAAAAAGCAATTGATGCTTTAAAACAAGAAGAGATTGAAGTTTCTTTATTTATTGATCCAAATTTAGAAGATATTGAAAAATCATCTTCTTTAAATGCTGATTTTATAGAACTTCATACAGGTTTATATGCTAATATCTATAATGCATTATTTACCAATATCAATCAAACTTCTTATGCTATAGCTGAGCTAATTTTAAGTAAAAGTGAACTTCAAAAACGTTTAGAAGATGAGCTTCAACGATTAAAGCAAAGTGCAAGTTTAGCAAAAACTTTGGGTTTAAGGGTAGCTGCTGGACATGGATTAAATTATAAAAATGTAAAAAATATTGTGGATATTTTAGAGATAGAAGAACTAAATATAGGTCAAAGCATAGTAGCAAGATCAGTTTTTGTGGGCTTAAAAGAAGCGATATTAGAAATGAAAGCATTGATGAAAAGATGAAAAAAATTGCCATTAGCGTAGGGGATTTAAATGGTATAGGTATGCAAATTTTATTAGCTTGTCATGATGAGCTAGTAAAAATTTGCGAACCTTATTATTTTATACATCATTCTTTGTTTCAAAAAGCAAGCAAGCTTTTAAAAATTACTCCTAAATCTAAAATCAATTTAGTTGAAATTTGCAACGAAAACAAAAATTATTTTGCTTTTAAAGAAGAAAAAGAAAACTGTATGATTTATAGCTTTTCTTACCAAGCTAGTGGGGAAATTGATCCAAATTTCGAGCTAAATCCTGCTACTTTAGATGTAAAAAGTGGAGCGTATTCTTTTTTGAGTTTTGAAGGGGCAAGTTATTGTACGCAATGTTTTTTAGATGCTTTGGTTACTTTACCGATTAATAAAAAAACTTGGCAAATGGCAGGAGTAGAGTATAAAGGACACACAGAGGCTTTAAGAGCGTTTTTTAAGCAAGATGCTATCATGATGTTAGGCTGTGATGAGCTTTATGTGGCTTTATACACTGAACATATGGCTTTAAGAGAGGTTTATAAAGAAATTAAAGCTTTAAAGCTTGCGAAATTTTTAATCAATTTTTATCAATGTACTTCTTTTGAAAAAATCGGCGTTTTGAGTTTTAATCCTCATGCAAGTGATAATGGTGTTATAGGTGGAGAGGAAGAGCGGGAGATAAAAAAAGCCATAAGAATGGCAAATGTGTTTTTAAAAGATCATACTATAAGCTTACAAAAGCTAGAAAATGAGGACTTTCTAAGTCAAAAAGAAAAAGAAAATTTACATCAAAAAAATATTTTTATAAACGAGCCGTTGGTAGCAGATACTGCTTTTACACCTTTTGCTTTAAGTCAATGCAAGCGGTTGGTGAGTATGTATCATGATCTAGCTTTGGCGCCTTTGAAAGCCTTGTATTTTGATAAAAGTGTTAATGTTAGTTTAAATTTGCCTATTGTTCGTACTAGTGTTGATCATGGTACAGCTTATGATAAAGCATATAAAAATATAGATATAAATTTACAAAGTTACATGCAAGCGGTAAAATCAGCGTTGTATTTTTTAAAAATCAAAGAAAAAACTAAGTAAAAATCACTAAAATGATAGTCTCAAAATCAATTCTAAGGAGAATGCTTGAGTAAAGATAACGCGATTGCATTTTTTATTTTTATTGTGAGTGTGTTATGCTTTTTTGTTTGGGGTTATAATTATATCCCTAATAATTCCATGGTATTGTTTGTTTTGGCAAGTGTCTTTGGAATTTTCATGGCCTTTAACGTTGGAGGTAACGATGTTGCAAATTCATTTGGTACAAGTGTAGGTGCTAAAACAGTTACGATTAAACAAGCTTTGATTATTGCAGCTGTGTTTGAATTAAGCGGGGCTGTGTTTGCAGGGGGAGAAGTAACAAATACCATAAGAAGCGGCATTGTGGTTTTGCCTGATGGGGTTGATCCTATGGTTTTTGTATGTGTTATGCTTTCAGCTTTGTTAAGTTCAGGAATCTGGTTGTTTATAGCAACAAAAAAAGGACTTCCTGTATCTACTACACATAGTATCATAGGTGGAATCGTTGGTTCTAGTATTGCTATGGGATTTGTGTTTTTTGATCAAGATCAAGCATTTTCTATGGTGAATTGGAATGGTATTTATAGAATTGCTATGAGTTGGATTATCTCTCCATTGCTTGGTGGGCTTGTAGCGTATTTAATTTATGCTTATATTTATAAAAAAATCCTAAAGCCATCTGAAGATATTTCACTAGTGGTAAAAGAAATAAAAAAAGAAAGAAAAGCTTTTAAAGAAGAATATTTTGCTAATTTAAAAAACAAAAGCCAAGAAGAGCAAATTAAAGAGTTAAGTGCGATTGTTTTAGATGATGATGAAAAAAGAAGTGAATATAAATTAAAAATCAAAGAGTTGAAAGAAAAAGAAAAAAATATTGATGTTTTTTCAAAAATGAAATTCCATGTACCATTGATCGCATGTGTGGGAGCTTTGATTATTTCTTCTATGTTTTTATTTAAGGGTTTAAGCAAGGTTTCGACTTTAGATGTGATGCAAAATTTATGGATAGTTTCGATTATTTCTATTTTTGCTTATATTGTTACTTTAGCGGTTGTAAGATTGATGAAAAAAACTCAAGCTAATAAAACCATTGAAAAGATTTTTTCATGGTTTCAAATTTTTACCGCTTCAAGTTTTGCATTTTCTCATGGGGCAAATGATATAGCTAATGCACTTGGGCCATTTGCTGCAATTTTAGATGTACTTAAAAACAACACTATCAATCCTAGTTCACCAGTGCCATTTGCAGTAATGTTGATGTTTGGTATAGCTTTGGTTATAGGGCTTTGGTTTTTAGGTAAAGAAGTAATCCAAACAGTGGGATCAAAACTTGCTGAAATCAAACCAACAACAGGTTTTAGTGCTGAATTAGGTGCAAGTATAGTTATACTTTTGGCAACTCAATTAGGAATTCCTGTAAGCTCAACTCATATTTTAATTGGTGCTATTTTGGGTATAGGGGTGTTTAATAAAGATGCAAAATGGGGCATGATGAAACCGATAGGTCTAGCATGGGTGATCACTTTGCCAGTTGCTGGAATTCTTTCTAGTGTTATTTTTATAATTTTTGTTAATATTATCTTATGAGTTTAAACTCATAAGATTTTTCTTAGCTTCTTCTAAATTTGAACTATTGATAAAATAATCAATCTTTGTAGGTTTTTTATACACTTTATCATAATATTCAAAAAGCATTTTGACGCATTGTTCTAAAAGGTTGTTTTCAAAGTTCTCGCAAAGTTTTGATTTAAATTTTTTACTAATATAGGGAGAAATTTTTTCTACATTTTTATAAAACACATCTTTTTTCATAGGAGTATAATGCTTTAACACTCTTTGAATGCGCAAATTCATATCACATTCACACCAAATTTTCTTAGCATTTTGCATGCTATTGTAAAGATTTAATGGTAAGGTTAAATTTCCAATTTGTCTACTTTCAGCTTCTATAAAGCAAGTTTGAAAAGGGTAGTCTTTTAAAAAGAAAAATAACTCATCTTCAAAGGCTTTTTGGCTAGGTTGTTCTCCATAAATTTTACCAAAACTTGATCCTTGGTGGTTGGCTAGTTTTTCTAAATTCAAAGCATTATCTAAGCTTTGTATTAGATCACTTTTTCCGCTTGCTGTATTACCACAAAGGCATAAGAACTCAATGTTTAAGTTTTTGGTAAAAAAAGCACTTACATAACTTCTATAGGCTTTATATCCACCTTCTAATCTTACAACCCTATATCCTAGTTCGGCTAAGATTAAAGCTACAGCTTTGGATCTTTTTCCACCTCTTGCACAATAAATTCCAACCAAAGATCCGATTTTATATGTTTGATAAAGCTTGAGAATATGTTCGCTCATGTTTTTGCATATATAGCTTGCGCCTTTTGCTTTGGCTAAGCCTTTGTTTTTCTTATAAAGTGTGCCAATTTCTTGAAATTCAGCATCGTTTAACGCATAGTAATTTTGCGCATTTTTAATATGAGCGTGGTGGTATTCTTTAGGACTTCTAACATCAATTAAAAGATCAAAATTGTAAGTTAAAAAATCTTCAAAATTAACTTCTTTATACATAGTCTTTAAATGCTTTGCATAAACTCATATATACTTTTTCCAAATCGCTACCACAAACTCTAGTTTGTCCTATGGTGGTGATAAAGTTTGTATCTCCTTGCCATCTTGGGATTAAATGATAGTGACAATGTGGTGCTATACCAGCACCTGCTGCAGTGCCTAGGTTCATACCTATATTAACTCCTTTGGCATGAAATTCTTGTTTTAAGATTTTTACGCCAATTCGCACAAAATGGCTGATTTCAAGCCATGTTTCATCATTTAAATCTTCTATGTTTTCTAAGTGTACATAAGGTATGATCATAAAATGTCCTGGGCTATAAGGGTATTTATTCATAACTCCAAAGCAGTGTTTGGCTCTAAAAATCACACCAAGTTTTTCATCTTCATGTAAATTTTGTCTACAGTGGCAAAAAGGACAAAAATCTTTATCTTTAGTGTTAAAATAAACATCTCTCCAAGGTGCGTATAAATACTCCATTATATTTCCTTTATGTTTGCATGTAAATTTGTGATGTTTTTGCTTATTAGTGCTTTATTTTTTGGTATTAAAGGTAAAAGGTTTTTATCTTCAAGGAGAAAAATTCTAGCTCCAACTAAAATAGCATGGTTAAGATCTGTTTTGTTTTCTAGGTAAAAAATAGCTTCTAGACCAAGATGAATGGCAAAATTATAGAGCTTTTTAAGTTGCATAGTTTTAAGCATTTTAGGGAAAATGATAAATGCATCTGCACCATAAACTAAGCTTTCTAAAATTTGATATTCATCAAAAATAAAATCAAACTGAATCACAGGTTTTTCATGGTAACGTCTAAAAAGACTTAAATTTTGTATATCATGGTTTTGTAAAGAACTTGTTGGCAAGATAACAGCATCAAAGTTTGCTTGATTAAAATTTAAGTCTTTGGAGTATAAAAAATTTGAAAGTCTTCCTTCAATCAAAAGTGTATAGATATCTTTAGGATAAAAAGCATTGGAGGCTAAGCTACGTCCTAGCATATCATAAGGAAAAATTTCTTTTTTTGTTTCTAGAATTTTTTGTGTTTTTGAAAAACAGTCTTCAAGATTTATTTTTGTAAACATTTTTTGATCGCCTTTAAGTGCTCTTTACTTTCATCTGAGCTTGAAAATTCTTTATCGTGAAGTGTTTTTTGTAAAATTTCATAAGCTTTTTTGCAGTCTTTGAGTTTATAATATCCCCAGGCAAGCGAATCAAGATAGTAAAGGTTTTGCGGCTCTTGTTCAAGTGCCCAACCTACTAACTCCATACCTTTGGCTATATCGATATCATATTCGATTAAGGCATATCCATAGTAGTTTTGATACAAAGCATCGCTACGCACATCTACGCTTTTTTCAAATTTTTTCAAAATAGAAGCTAGAATTTTAGGATCGCTGATTTTTTTACTTTTAGGATCCATGTAAATTTCAAACTCTAAAACTCCTGCCATGGAGAGGTATTTTTTATCTTGGCTAAGTTTATAATGCTGGAGTGCTATCGCATAAGCTTTCTTATAATCTTTTATTTGAGTATATAAGAAGATTTTAGTATCAGGATCAATGTTGTATGTTTGGCTTAAATTTAAAGCTTGAGTGTAGTTTTTTTCTTGCACTAGTAGTTCTATGATAGCATAGATGTATTTAATATCATGGTTGAGTTTGTATAGCTTTTCAAGAGTTTGGATACTTGCTTTGTAGTTTTTTTGATCTTGATAGATTTTTAAAAGTAGAGTGCATGTTTTAAGTGTACAGCTTGATGTTTTTACAAAGTCTTCTAGTAGTTTTTTTGCTTGATGAATGTTTTTATTTTTTATATTGATTTCTACCATTTTCAACAATAAATTCTCATGTGCAAAAAGTTTATAAGCAAGGCTATATTGTTCTAAGGCTTTGGTGTATAAGGTTTTTTTAGCAAAGATATCTCCTAGTATTTCATGATTTTTAAAGTCTTGTTCTTTTTCAATAAGCTGATGAAGAATTGCCTCTGCTTGTTTATAATCTCCTATTTCAAAAAAATACAATGCATTTAATCTAGCAATAGCAGGGTGATCTAAAAAATCCTTAGAAGCTTTTATAAGCGCTTCTTTTTCTTTTAAATTAGCCCCAAGAGCAAGAAATAATGCTTTTTTTAGATAAATACTTTCATTGTTTTCTTTGAATAAATCCGCATAAACATTACACGCATCTTGCAGTTGTCCTTCTTCTTCATAAACAAGTGCTTGTATGATTTTATTCTCATCTTTTGCGAAGACAAAACTTGTTAAAAATAAAGCAATGATTAATGAAAACAAACCCCTATGCATTCTTTTTTCAACTCCTCTTTGTGTGTTTTAAAATAATCCCAAAATGGAAAAGTTCGACATTGTTTTGGCCGACATTGATAAATTAAACATTTTTTATGCATTGTATCAAAAAAAATACAACGATAGCCATTTTCGTACTTTGCCTCTTTAAGGCTGTATTTAAAACCAACTTTGATGAGGTATTGTTCTTTAAAAGCTTCAAAATCAAGATTTAAAAAACTAGCAATTGCTTCTAACTCTTCCTTGCTAGCATAAATATACCCACTATCGCCTATGCAACATTTACCACCGCATTTTTGACAAGCATTTTCATCAAAAGAATAATCAAAACCTTTTTCATATATCATAGCTTATAGTTCCTGTAGTGTTGTAAATTTCTTGTATTTTTGGATTAAGTGTATTGTTATTATACATAAAAAGTGTAGGCATAATCACACAAGGACTTTTGCTGTTTTTTTTGATATGCATTAAGATGATTCTTGCATTGGTTTGAGGGTTGGAGTGTACACATTGTAACGCTACCAATTTTAGTTTAAACTCTTTTAAATAAGCGCATATTTCATCTAAAAAATTTGCATCATAGCACATAAAAAAACTACCATTTGGCTGAATGAGGCTATTGATTTTGGCTAACATTTTTTCAAGTGGCATAAATTCTTGATATCTAGATATACACAAATGGGTATCTTCACTTTTTTGGGTGTTTTTTTTATAAAAAGGAGGATTGGAGATTAAAAAGTCAAATTTAATATCGCTATTGTAATTTAAAAAATCTTCGCAAAAGCTTTGGATTTCGAGATTGTTTTCTTTGGCATTTTTGCGTGTTAGTTTGATATTTTGCTCTTGAATGTCTAGCATATATACTTTGGAGTTGGGAAATTTTTGTTTAGTTAAAAGTCCCAAGATACCACATCCACAACCTATATCTAGGATATTTCCTTTGAGGTGGTGTTGGGATAAAAAATCAAAAAGCAAAAGACTATCATTGTTGTAGCGATAGCCTTTTGGAAGTTGAAAAAGTTTTAGCATTTATAAAGATAATCGCAGATTTTAAATGAATCATTTAAACCCACTACAATAGAAGCTCCATTTTTACTAGCAATATCTCCTGCTACAAACAATCCTTTTACATTGCTTTCTTTGTTCTCATCAAAACTAGGTACACCTTTTTCATCAACTTCAATTGAACATTTTTGCAAGAAATCAAGCGGAGTTGAACCACCAATAGCATAAATAATACGATCGTAGGTTTCACATGTATCATTAGTGAAATTTACCTTTGCTTTGCCATTTTCATCTTCTATGCTATTTATATCAATACCTAGTTTTGCTTTGACACTACCTTGCTCGAAAGCTTTTTGAATATCTTCAAGATTAATATCATTTAATCTTGAGAAAGTTTCTCTTCTATAGCAAAGCGTTACGTCATTATTTTTAGCTAAATCTATGGCGTATTCAGCAGCTGAATTTCCACCACCAACAACCAATATTTTTTCATTTTGACTTGCTGAATTTGCATTGAAATTAATGATTTTAGTTAAAGTGATAGGTAATGGATAACTTGGTTTATTTGGTTTACCCATTCTACCTATAGCTATAACTGCATTTTTGCAGATATAATTTTCATTTGCAGTGCTAACGATGAAATTTTCTCCATCTTTTTTAACACTTTCAACTTCACTTGAAAGTTTCACCTCAAGGTGATGTTCTTCGATCGCTTTTTGGAAAGTTTCTATTGTACTTTCTCTTGTTCCATCTTCAAAATTTATATGTCCGTAATTTGTACTATCGCAACCTTTATAAGCCTTGTCAACTCTTTTGCCTTCTTTGTAAAATTTAACCAAAGTTTGGCAGATTGAGTCAGTTTTTTCTAAAACAATTACTTCTTTATTTTTTATTTTGGCTTCTATTCCTGCTGCAATACCTGCAGGTCCAGCTCCGATAACTACCATATCAAAAACTTTCATTCTTTCCCTTTTTTAGTATTTTATATATGTAAATGTATCAAAAAAACAATAATAAAAAATAAAAATTTAAAAATATTTCCTATCTTTGAAATTATTTTTTATGATTATAAATTATTAAAATAATAATATCTTATAAAAAAATACAACAATTGTGTAAAAAAATACTAGTTTTCTCTTTTTTTGTATAAATTTAAGTATTTATATTTAAAAAACTAGAAATTTATATATAGTATATAAAAGGAGGTTTTTTGATGGGACAAAGTGAAAATCATGGTTTAAAAAATAATTTTTTTACGCTTTTATTGCTGTCTTTTTGTGGATCTATTATTTATGGTTTACCTTATTTTAGAAAATACTACTACGATGATTATATGAATCTTTATCATCTTAACAATTTTGAAATGGGACTTTTGGGCAGTGCTTATGGTTTACTTGGTTTGTTTTCTTATGCTTTGGGAGGTTATTTAGCAGATCGTTTTGCACCTAAAAAATTATTGATATTTTCTTTAGTTGCTACAGGATTAGGGGGTTTGTTGCATTTGTATTTTACTTCTTTAAATGCCTTGTTGGTTATTTATGGTTTATGGGGTATTACTTCTTTGTTGACTTTTTGGCCTTCTTTAATGAAAATAGTAAGAAGCTTGGCAAGTTCCAAAGAACAAGCCCGTGCTTATGGAATTTTTGAAGGTGGAAGAGGGGTTGTTGGTGCGGCACATTTGGCTATAGCTACAAGTATTTTTGGGTATTTTCAAACCCAGGCTCTTGCCAATAAAGGAATAGAGATGATTATTATTTTTTACTCTTTAGCTCCTATTGTAAGTGCTGTTGTTTTGTTTTTTCTTTTAGAAGATAAAATAGAAGAAGCTAGTGAAAAATTACGACTTCAGGATTTGATCTTTCTTCTTAAAAATTCAGCCTTATGGCTTGTGGTAGCCATTACTTTTTGTACGTATTTTTTCAATATGAGTTTTTATTATTTTACCCCTTATGCAAGCAATGTTATAGGTACATCTGCTGTTTTTGCAGCTATTTTAACAGTTTTAGCACAATATATCCGTCCTGTTTCGTCTGTGATAGGTGGGTTTATAGCAGATGGTTATGGTAAAGCAAAGGTGATGATGATAGGCTTTATTTTAATGGGTATTGGAGTGGTATTTTTGATCTTAAGTTCTTATACAAGTGGTTTTTTGCAAATGAGTATTTTAACCTCTGCCTGTGTTGTGATTTATGTGGCTATGTATTCTAATTTTGGAATTTATTATTCTTTGTTGAGTGAGGGAAAAATTCCTATTCATTTGGCTGGTATGGCCATTGGTATTGTTTCTACATTTGGATATTTGCCTGAGGTCTTTGCGCCGCTTTTAGCAGGAGATTTGTTAGATAGATATCCTGGGGTGAAAGGTTTTTATATTTACTTTAGCATTATGATTGCAATGGCTTTTTTGGGTGTGATGTTTTGCTTGATTTGGATTAAAAAATATAACAAAAAGGAGAGAGTATGAAAGAGATTGTTTTGGATTTTAAAAACAAAGTTAAAGTTATAGAAAATGTATGGATTGAGTTAAAAGATGGAACTAAACTTTCATCTAGAATTTGGCTTCCCCAAGTTAAAGAAAAAGTACCTGCTATTTTAGAATATATTCCTTATAGAAAAAATGATGGTACAAGAGGTAGAGATGAACCTATGCATAGGTATTTTAGTGGAAATGGCTATGCGGTTGTTCGGGTTGACATTAGAGGGAGTGGGGAATCTGATGGCTTGCTAAAAGATGAGTATTTAAAGCAAGAACAAGATGATGCTTTGGAAGTTATTGAATGGATAGCAAAGCAAGAATGGTGCAATGGTAATGTTGGTATGATGGGTAAATCATGGGGTGGATTTAATTCTTTGCAAGTTGCAGCAAGAAGACCTAAAAATTTAAAAGCTATTATAGTAGTAGGTTTTACTGATGATAGATACAATGAAGATATTCACTATAAAGGCGGATGTTTGCTTAATGATAATTTTTGGTGGGGCAATATTATGCTTGCATATCAATCACGTTTTGTCGATCCAAAAATTGATCCAAATGGCAGGGAAAAATGGTTAAATAGGCTTAAAAACATGCCTTTATGGCCTGCACTATGGCTTGAACACACTTTAAAAGATGAATACTGGAAGCATGGTTCTGTGGGAGAAAACTATGATGATATACAAGTTCCTGTGTTTGCGCTAGATGGTTGGGCTGATTCTTATACGAACACAGTGTTTAGTTTAATGAGGGGGTTAAAGGTGCCTAAAAAAGCTATTATAGGTCCTTGGGCCCATGTTTATCCTCATGATGGTATGCCTTTGCCTGCTATAGGTTTTTTACAAGAGGCACTAAAATGGTGGGATAAATGGCTTAAAAATGAGCCTAATGATGTGCTTGAAACACCGATGATACAAGCTTATATTGAAAATAGCTACAAACCTTACTCAAAAATAGAAAAAGTCCAAGGTCGTTTTGTTGGCGTGGAGGATTTTAAGCAGCAAGTAAGTTATAAAAAATATTATTTAAATTTGCGTCAATTATCTTGTCAAAAATTTTATGACTTTGTAAAAATCAATACTCCATTAAACCATGGTCTTTTATCTGGTGAGTGGATGGGAGCAGGTGTTTTAGGTGAAAGCCCTTGTGATCAAAGGCTAGATGATGGAATGGCTGTGGTTTTTGAAAGTGAATGTCTAGAGCAAGATTTAGATGTTTTGGGTTTTCCTATCTTAAAAGTAAAACTTACAAGCGATCAAGAAAAAGCTATGCTTTTTGCTCAACTTAGCGAAGTAAGGGAAGATGGGTATGTTAAAAGAGTAAGTTATGGTGTTATAAATCTTGCGTTGAGTGATGATAATGAACAATTTGTGCCTTTAAAAAAAGATGAATTTGTTCAAAAACAAATCAAGCTTGATGCTTGTGGATATAGATTTGCCAAAGGTTCTAGAGTAAGATTATCATTAGCGAATTCTTTTTGGCCTATGTTTTGGCCTATGCCAAAAATTTCAACCTTAACTTTGGATTTAAGTGAGTGTGAATTTAATTTGCCATGTTTTAGTGGTAAAGACTGTGATAAAATCAATATGCAAGCTCAAAGCGCACCTTTAACACCAACAACACTTTTAGAAGAAGGCAGGGTTGATAGAAGTATTTCTTATGATATTTTAAATGATACTTGGACTTGCATTACAGATGGTGTAGGTGGTGTATTTGGAGAGGGTGTTTATAGATTTGATGAGGTTGATGTTTTGGTAAAGCATAATTTAAAAAGAGAATTAAAACTCCAAAACGAAAATCCTTTAAGCGCGCAATATACGATTACTCAAACCATGCAAATAGGACGTGAAGGTTGTATAATGGAAGCGGATATAGTCTTAACACAAACAAGTGACTTGGAGTATTTTTACATTAAAGGAGATATGAGAGTGAAAGAAAATGGCAAGCTTGTTTTTGATAAAAAATATAATTATAAAACTAAAAGAAATAGTTTGTAAAAAAGTCCAAAGTATTCACTTTGGACTTTTAGTTTTCTTGTAAATTTTTAGCTAAATCTTTAGCACCTTTTAAATCTACCTTACCTGAACCTAAAAGAGGAATTTGTTCTACTTTAAAATATTTACTTGGCTTAAAAATCGCAGGCATGGTGGAGTTTTTAATCGCTTCGCAAATTCCTTTGAAGTCTTGTTCTTGACACTCAATTAGTAAACATACCGCCTCACCTTTTTTATCATCTTCTAGCGCAACAGCGCAAAATTTTACCACTTCGGTGTTTATAAATTTAGCAATTTCTTCTTCTAAGGCTCCTAAAGATACCATCTCACCACCAACTTTTGCAAAACGAGAATAGCGATCTATGATATATAAAAAGCCATCTTCATCCACATGCCCTTTATCGCCAGTGTTATACCAACGTATGCCATCGATTTCTTTGATCACTTCATCAGTTTTTTCTTTGTTGTTTAAGTAGCCCACCATGACTTGATGACCGCCAATGAGTATCAAGCCATCTTCTCCATGATTTAAGCTTTTATAACTTGAAGGATCTACTATGCGTATTGCACTTCCTGGTAAAGGCATTCCTACGCTGCCTTCTTTGTTTGCACGGTGTAAAATCCAATAATCAGGGTCAAATTTATTTGGTAAATTTACACTTGCAACCGGAGTGGTTTCAGTGGCACCATAGCCTTCGAAAATAGGTTTTTTAAATTTCATTTCAAAAGCGGCTCTTACTTCGTTTTTAAGCTTTTCAGCACCTGAAACAATGATTCTTAAGCTTTCAAACATAATCGCATCAAGTTTTTTATTTCTTGCATAAATACCCAAGAAAGTTGAAGTACCACACATAATGCTTACATTATTTTTTGCTACAGCCTTAGCAACGCCTAGAGCATCGGTTGGATCTGCGTGAGTTACGCTTTTTATCCCTTCTAATAAAGGCAAAAATGTCGTTACGGTTAGCCCAAAAGCATGAAAAGGTGGTAAAGAGGATAAAACTACATCTTCATTCTTCGCACATAATACATCTGAAATTTGTGCTATATTGCTTAATATGTTACGATTGTTTAGCATTACCCCTTTTGGCATTCCTTCACTACCGCTACTAAATAAAATAGCAGCTACGGCAAGATTTTGTTTATTAGGTGCAAATAATGTTTTTAACAAGCAAGTAGGCAAAATACTTACTAAAGTAAGCATAGAAAAGATTTTAAACTTTTGAGTTTTAAAACTTGCGATTACATCTTCCATGAAAATAAGTCTAACATGGGTTTCAAATTCTAATTTCGCACCTTTGCTTTCTAGCTTCTCTATAAATTTTCTAGAAGTGTAAATTTGTTGAATTTGAGAACTTTGTATAGCTTGGTTGATCGCTTTTGTTCCAGCGGTAAAATTTAAGTTTACTACGATTTTATTTGCAAGTAATACGCTTAAATTACAAAGTGAGCTAGCCATAGAAGCAGGGAGTAAAATTCCTATACATTCTTCTTTTGGCGCATAGCTTCCTTGGGTAGGTTGTATATTTAAATCATATGATCGGTTTTTGATAAAAGAACTAAAAACTAAGCTTAGAGCAAGCATTTTTCTATAAGTAATGCCTCCTATGAGTGGGTCAACAATGGCAATTTGATTTAAATTTCTTTTAGCGCTATCAATCCAAGCTCTAGCAATGGTATGCATGCTTTCACATTGAGATTTCCAAGCAATAAAAGAAAGTTCAAAAACTTTTGCTTTTACTACTTCTTTTTTAGAATGTATTGGCAAACTTTTTCCAAATGCAATAGCGATTTTTCTTTTGCTTATTTTGCGATTTCTTGCTGAAAATTCTTCATCGCTTCTTGAAAAAGCACTTCCCCAAAGCCCTTTGATGTAAAAAGGTAAAATCACTCCATCGCGTTCTTCTAGCTTGGAACAAACCAATTCAAAACCACCTTTAAATTCATTAAGCTGTCCATGGCGTGAAAGTACTCCTTCTGGGAAAAGACAAACTAGATTACCATTTTTAATATGCATAGCGATTAATTCTAAGCTTGATTTGCTTGAAGTGCTAGAAACAGGTATAACACCAAATTTGTCTAAAAATACCTTAATATACCATTTTGAATAAATGCTTCTTTCCATAACAAAATAAATTTTTCTCGGTATGGCCATTTGTACTATAGCCCAATCAATAAATGAGATATGATTTCCTAAAAGTAAAGCACCGCCTTTTTCAGGGATATTCTCAAAACCTTCTACTAGTAAGCGATAGCGTTGAAAAAAGGCTAGGCTCATTAGCAAACGCACCAAAGAAAAAGGTAATTTACCAAGTACATAAATACTTCCTAGTAGTGCTACAACCATAACAAAATAAAACAAAGTACTTGCTTGTAATTCTAAATAAGCACCCAAGGTAGCTAACATTAAAAAGCCTAGCATAAAGACATTTTGAATGAAGTTGTTTCCAGCTAGTACCTTTCCTAGTTCATTTTCTTTAGCATGAAATTGTATGAGAGAGTTTAAAGGTATGATGAAAAATGCACCACACAAGCCAAATACAAAAAATACTGCACTATAGCTTAATAAGGTTTCTAAAAACGGCATTAAAAGACTCATAAGAAAAATACCCAAAGCACCAAGAGGTATAAGACCTAATTCGATATAGTTTTTCGAAAATTTACCACTAATAAGCGATCCTATGAACACTCCTATGCCAGAAAAAGCTAAAGAACACTGTACATAAAAGGTATTTTCGATAAAAAGGTCATTTTTTGCATATACAGGAAAGCTTACTAGATATAGTTGTGATATAGCCCAAAAAAGTGAAATTCCTATAATACAAAGCCAAATGACCTTATGGGAAAATATAGTTTTTAAGTTAGAAGCTAAAAGTTTTCCTTGAAAGTATTGTTTTTTATTAAAACTTAAATTTTTATCTTCTTCTTTTAAACTAGGGAGTTTATGTGCCAAAAAAAGTTCCAATAGTGAAAAGGCTATTAAAACAAAACCTAAAGGCGCTATTTGCTGTAAAACATCTGAACTATCGTTAAAATTTGAGTCAAAGAGCATTTCAAAACTTAGAGAAAATACTGCCATGCCTGCTAATATAGCTACTATACTAACAGCATTAACAGCTCCATTTCCCATAGCTAAGAGTTCTTTACCTACCAATTCTTTAATAAAGCCGTATTTAGCAGGAGAATACAAGGCAGATTGTACCCCCATAATAAAAGTCATAGCAAAAGCAAGCCAAAATGCACCAAGATAATAACACAAGCAAATAATGCAGGTTAAAATCACAGAAAAATATGCAGACATTTTCATGATTTTATTTTTAGGGAATTTATCAGCTAAAAAGCCTGAAGGTGAAAGCATAAGGACAAAGGGTAGAAGCATTAAGGCATTAACAATAGCGGTTAAAAAAAGTTGAGTACCATCTTCATATACTTTATAGATAGTGTTTTGTATGATGATTTTGTGACCTAAGTCTACAAAAGCATTGATAAAAGCTACTGCCAAAAATGGCAGTACGCCAAAGATTTTTAAAAAATTTCCGTGCATTGAATACTCCATTTAACTTGAAAATCTTATTTTATTATATCAATATTAAATGAAGTTTTATGATTTTCAGTCTTTAAATTCCACCACTTCATCAAAAGCAAAACGGGCTTTTTGTGTGCTTGAGTTGGTATTTGTATGGCCTAGGGTGATTAGCATTGAAACTCTTTCTTTGTGAGTATCTAGTTGGAGATATTGGTTCATTTTTTCTTGATTAAAGCCTCCAATCACACATGAGCCTAAATTTAAACTATGAGCTGCATTGATGATATTTGCAATAGCAAGATAACTTTGTTCTTTTGCATAAATAAAACGCTGTTCTAAATTCATAGAATCTATAAATGGTTGATAGGTTTGAATGCGTCTATCAAGCTCTTCTTGACTTATATTGCGTTTTTTAAGTTTCTCTATAAAATAATCTTTAAAATCTGCTCTTGATATCACAACAATGATCGCAGCACAATCTGCAACATGGGTTTGATTGTTTGCAATGGTAGCGATTTCTTTTTTATGTTTTTCTTGCTGAAAGACAAAAAATTTCCATGGTTCAAGTCCCAAAGAACTAGGGGATAATCTAGCACATTCTAAGATGTATTCTAGGTTTTGCCTAGAAATGCTATCTTTGGTGTAAGATCTAATCGAAGCGCGATTTTGCATTAAATTTAAATAATTTTGCATGATGATTCCTTTTTTTTGTTTTATCTTATATCTTATTAGCTTTTAAAATTGTTAAAATTATATTTTATTGCTACAATTTTATTTTTACTTCACACAAATGATTTAATATATTTATTTTTAAAGGTGAAAAATGAAAAAGATAATTTATTTAAGTATATTATTAATCACACTTGCTTTGGGGGTGTATTTTTTCTTTTTTGCAAAAAAGCAAGAGTATAATTACTTAACTTATGAAGTTAAAAGACAGGATATAACTCAGAGTATAGAAGCAATTGGTGAGGTATATGCAAAAACTCAAGTAGATGTTGGTGCGCAGGTGAGTGGACAAATTACAAAGCTTTATGTGAAGTTGGGTGATCATGTTAATGAAGGAGATTTAATCGCTCAAATTGACAAAGATAAACAACAAAATGATTTAGATATCACAAAAGCTCAGCTTGAAAGTGCAAGGGCAAATTTAGAAAGTAAAAAAATTGCTCTTGAAATAGCCACAAAACAATATGAAAGAGAACAAAAGCTTTATGCTAAAAAAGCTACTTCTTTGGAAAATCTTGAAAATCTTAAAAATACCTTTTATGCTTTAAAAGCAAACGTAGCTGATTTAAAAGCTCAAACTACTCAACTTGAAATTTCTTTAAAAAATGCTCAAAAAGATTTGGCTTACACTACAATAACTGCTCCTAGTAAAGGTGAGATTATCAATGTGGCAGTTGAAGAGGGTCAAACTGTAAATGCAAATCAAAATACACCAAGTATAGTGCGTTTGGCTGATTTAAGTGAAATGGAAATTCGCATGCAAATAGCAGAAGCAGATATTAATAAAATTAGTGTGGGTAAAAAAGTTAAATTTAGCATTTTAAATGAACCGGATAAAAAATATGAAGCAGTGATTTCTAGTATAGATCCAGCTAATACCACTATAAGCGATGCAACAAGTAATACTAACTTAAACTCAAGCTCAAGCGCTAGTACTAGCGCGGTGTATTATTATGCTAGGGTTTTTGTAAAAAATGATAATAATTTTTTACGTATAGGTATGAGTACTGAAAATGAAATAGCTATAAACACACAAAATCAGACTTTGGTGATACCTACTTTAGCGATAAAAAGTGATGCGAATGGTTATTATGTAGAAATTTTAAAAGCAGATGAAAGTAGCGTTAAAATGCCTGTAAAATTGGGTATAAAAGACAGCCTTAATACTCAAATTTTAGAAGGTATAAGTGAAGGTGATTTGGTAATTGTGGGTAAAAATAAAAAATGATATGCTTAGAAAATATTCAAAAAAAGATCAATCATACTACGATTTTAGAAAATATTAATCTTTATATTCAAAAAGGAGAATTTGTAGCTATCATTGGGCAATCAGGTAGCGGAAAAACTTCTCTTTTAAATATCATAGGTACGCTTGATGAACCAAGTAGTGGAAAGTATTTTTTAGATCAATATGAGGTAACTAAGCTTGATAAAGATGAAAAAGCAAGAATAAGGCGAGAAAAGATCGGTTTTATTTTTCAAAGATATAATTTACTTAGTCTTTTAAACGCTAAAGATAATGTAGCCTTGCCTGCTGTTTATGCGGGAAAAAACAAGCAAGAACGTCTTGAAAAAGCAAAAAAACTACTTTCTTTTTTGGAACTTGATCACAAAGAATTATCTAAACCAAATGAATTAAGCGGAGGACAGCAACAAAGGGTTTCCATAGCAAGAGCCTTGATGAATGGAGGAGAATTGATACTTGCTGATGAGCCAACTGGAGCACTTGATTCTAAAAGCGGAAAGATTGTTTTAGAAATTTTAAATAAACTCAACGAGCAAGGACATACTGTTGTTTTAGTTACCCATGATAGAGAGATTGCAGCAAAAGCAAAGAGGGTTATAGAAATTAAAGATGGTAAGATTATTAGTGATAGTGGTGTAAAAAAAGTAGAGAATTTTCAAGCTAGGGTTATGCCAAAAGAGAAAAAAAGTTTAGCTTTGCTTAAAAATCAACTCTTTGAAAGTTTAAAGATGTCTATTGCATCAATTATCGCACATAAGTTACGTTCTTTGCTTACTATGCTTGGTATTATCATAGGGATAGCCTCTGTTGTTTGTGTAGTGGCTTTAGGTCTTGGTGCACAAGAAAGAATTCTAGCTTCGATTAATTCAATAGGTACAAATACCATAGAAATTGTATCAGGTAGAGATTTAGGAGATATAAGATCTGGTAGAACAACACTTAATCTAAGTGATTTAAAAACTTTAGATTCTTTGCCATATTTAGAAGCAGTTGAAGCAGAAATCGGTAGAGTTGGGGTGGTAACTTATAAAAACAACTCTTTGCAAGCAAGAATTCGTGGAGTAGGGCCAAATCATCTAAAACTAAGTGGATCTGTGATGGTTGATGGTAGGTTTATTAATGATGAGGATATTAAAGATAATGCAAATATTTGTATTGTAGATGAAAATACTTTGAGAATTTTGTTTGATAATATTAGCGCAAAAGATGTTTTAGGTAAAAGCATTATTTTTAATAAGCAACCTTTGATTGTTGTAGGGGTTTCTAAAGAGGTAGATAAAGATGATTTTGGTGCAGATGAAAATACTGTAAAAATTTTCACACCTTATTCTACTTTGATGAATAAAATCACAGGCGATAAAAGAATAAGAGTTATTGTCACTAAGGTAAAAGATGAGGTTGAGCCTTCATTGGCTGAAGAGGCTATTGTTAAAATTTTAGAAATTAAACGCGGAAAAAAAGATTTTTTTACAGTCAATCTAGACAAAATTAAACAAAAAATCGAAGAAAATACTGCTACATTGACTTTACTGATTTCTTCTATCGCAGTGGTATCGTTGATAGTAGGTGGTATCGGGGTGATGAATATCATGCTTGTTTCGGTGAGTGAGCGTACAAGAGAGATTGGAGTAAGAATGGCAATTGGCGCAAGAAAGGAGGATATTTTAATGCAGTTTTTAATCGAAGCTGTGTTAATTTGCTCCTTGGGGGCTATTTTAGGTGTAATGCTTTCTTTTGTGGTTATAGAAGTATTTAATTCTTTAAAAATTGGTTTTACCATGATACTTTCACTTGATTCGGTGTTTTTGGGACTTTTAAGTTCAGTTGTAATCGGCATTGTTTTTGGTTTTTTTCCAGCTAAAAATGCTGCAAATTTAAATCCTATCAGTGCTTTATCAAAGGAATAAAATGAAAATATTTTTATTGTTTTTTATGGCTTTTTTCTTAAGTGCTTGCGTAGGAGTGAAGTTAGAACAAGTATCTCAAGAGCAGATAAAAAAAGATTATTTTGAAGAGTTTAACGCAAGTAAAGCATGGTGGAAAAAATATAACAATCAAGACTTAAATCGTATTTTAGATGCTGTGATTGATAATAATAAAGATTTAAATATTGCAAGAGTAAATTTTTTAAGCACCTTAGCACGATACAAGCTTTTGAAGTTAGATTTATATCCTAGCTTAAGTGGTAATTTGGGTGCAAGTGTAAGAAAAAATTTAAGTAATGGTTTGCAAACACATGATTTTTCCAATGGGATTATGTTAAATTATGAGCTTGATATATATGGCAAAATTTCAGATCAAGTTGCAAGTTCTGAGTTTTTGGCAAAAGCAAGTGAGTATGAGTTGCGTGCTTTAGAGCTTGATACAATAAATTTAGCAATAAATGCAATTTTTGAATTGATTTACTTTAATGATGTGGATCATTTGTTAAATAATCACTTAAAAAATCTTGAAAAAATGCTAGAAATTTACACTACAAAATTAAATTATGGTAAGATTGAATATATTGATCTTTTAAATATTAAAAAATCTTTACTAAATACAAGACAAAACATCATTGCAAATTTGCAAAATAAAGACTTAACGCTTAAAAATATTAAAGATCTGCTTGGTAAAGAAGATGAAAATTTGATCAATGCAATACTAGCTTATAGTTTAGATGATTTTTCTATGCACAAGCTTAATTTTGATATAGAATTAAATATGCTTGCTTATAAACCACAGGTGCAAGCAAAGTTAAATCAACTTAAAGCTTCTTATAAGGATTATTCAAGCATTCAAAAAGGTATTTTGCCTAGCATAAAAGTATTAGGTGCTTTAAATGGAAACCATACAGATATAGATGAGAGTTTTAAATTCTTATTTTTAGGTGGAAATATAGCCATTGAACTTCCATTTTTGGACTTTTATAGAGTAAAACAAAATGTCAAAATTTCAGAATTAGCCTATCAAGCTCGTTTATTTGAATATAAAGATGTATTGCAAAAAGCTATTCATGAGTTTAAACTTTGTTATGAAAATGATAGATATTATAATGATTTGTTAAATTTGGTAAAAGATATCAATACAAATCAAGCAAAAATTACACAGCTTTATTATGAAAAGTATGAATTAGGGCGTAGTGAATTAAAAGATTACCTTGATGCAGATGCCTTGCTTATTAATTCACTTCAAGAACTTAGTAGAGCAAAGCTTTCCTTGCTTAAAAATATTAATTTATATCATAATATTGTTTTGATTTCAGAGTAAAATAGACTTAAAAATGTTTCATTTTGTAATATTGTAGTTAAAGTATAATATTAATTTGCGTTGTTTTAAAGTCATTTAGAATACAATTGATAAATAAATCAAACAAAGGAGAGATATGAAATTTGATTTTTATGCAACGCTAGTTACTATGGTTATAGTATTACTTTTAGGCGTTTTTGTCATTAAAAGGGTAAAATTCCTTCGTGATTATAACATCCCTGAGCCTGTTGTTGGCGGTGGAATTGCTGCGATTGTTCTTTTAATCTTACATAGTTCTTTTTCATTGAATATCAAATTTGATGAATCTATGAAAGATCCTTTAATGCTTGCATTCTTTTCAAGTATTGGTTTGCTAGCTGATTTTGCTTCACTAAAAAAAGGTGGAAGAAAATTAGCGATTTTCTTGGTAGTAGTAGTTGGTTTATTATTTGCACAAAATATTGTTGGTATAGGTGTAGCAACTGCTATGGGACAAAATCCACTTATGGGGCTTATTGCAGGTTCTGTTACAATGAGCGGTGGACACGGTACGGGTGCAGCTTGGGCGGCTGAATTTATCAAAGAACCTTACCTTTATTCAAGTGCAACTACAGTTGCTATTGCGTGTGCAACATTTGGTCTTATTTCAGGTGGTATCATTGGCGGACCGGTTGCAAGATACCTAGTCAATAAGCATAAACTAGTGGTTCCAAAACAAAACGATGATAAAGATGCGATTTTAAATTTCCAATCTCCAGAAAAAGAAAGATTAATCACTCCATCTTCTTTTATAGAGTCTTTAGCATTGATTGCTTTGTGTTTGTTAATAGGTAGTGCTTTATCTGCTTATATTAAAACCAATACAGGGTTTACTTTGCCAACTTTTGTTTATTGTCTTTTTGTGGGTGTGGTTTTAAGAAATGTTTTATCAGCTACAAAAATTCATCATGTGTTTGATAGAGAAGTGTCAGTTTTAGGTAATGTGAGCTTGTCTTTATTTTTAGCTTTAGCATTGATGACAATCAATCTTTGGGATTTAGTTACCCTAGCTTTACCAATGCTAGTTATCTTAGTAGTACAAGTTGCAATGATGGCGGCTTTTGCTATATTTATTACTTTTAGAGTGTGTGGAAAAGACTATGATGCAGCGGTTTTAGCAGCAGGACATTGTGGTTTTGGTTTAGGGGCTACTCCAACAGCTATGGTAAATATGCAAACTGTAACAAATCACTATGGTATGAGCCACATGGCGTTTATTATCGTGCCTTTGGTGGGCGCATTCTTTATAGATATTGTGAATGCTTTAGTGATTAATGCTTTCTTGTATCTACCATTTTTCCATTAAAATCATCTAGCACTAAATTAGTGCTAGATTAATTTTTTATCTTTACTCTTACATAAATGATTTAAAAAGCACTCTTTGCATAAAGGATTTTTAGCCTTGCATGTATAGCGTCCAAAAAGCACCATAGCTTGATGGAGATAGTTGAGATTGTCTTTAAAAATTTTAGTTAAGTCTTTTTCAGTTTCTTCAGGAGTTTTAGCCTTGCTAAGATGAAGTCTATGTGAAACTCTAAAAACATGGGTGTCAACAGCCATGCAATTAGCCCCGCACCATTCTATCATCACTACATGTGCGGTTTTTTGTCCTACTCCTGCCAGACTTTTTAAATCTTGCTCATTTAGAGGAATTTCGCCATTAAACTGTTCGCAAACTGCTTGAGCCATTTTGATTAAATTTTGCGCTTTATTGTTATAAAATGAGCAAGAATTAATCAAAAGCTTCAAAGATGATAAGTTTGCCTTAGCCAAATCTTGTACGCTAGGATAAGCTTTAAATAAAGCAGGTGTGATGAGATTAACCCTTTTATCAGTACATTGTGCTGAAAGCATAACACAAACTAAGAGTTCATAGGCATTGGTGAAAACTAATTCTGTTTTTGCTTGTCCAAAATGCTGTAAAAATAATTCTTTAATTTCTAAATTTCTTTTCATAAACTTATTGTATGTTAATCGGCTTTAAATAAAGTTTAGATATAATAAAATTAACAAAACTATTTCAAAAGGAAAAACAATGAAAAAAATTTCTTTAGTTGCTGCGGCTTTGTTGACAGGTTTGAGTTTGAATGCTGCGGTGGTTGCAACCCTTGATGGAAACAACATTAGCGATACGGAAGTTAATGAATTTTTTGCTCCTATGTTAAGAGGTGCTAAAATCAACGATTTGCCAGCTGAGCAAAAAAAAGCAATCATTGATCAATACATCATTCAACAACTTGTATTAAAAGATGCTAAGGCTCAAAAAATTGAAAACGACCCTTCTTATAAAGAAGAATTAGAGCGTGCTAAAGAAGCTATTTTGGTAAATATCTACCAAAAGAAAATTTTCGATTCTATTAAAAATAACGATGCGAAAGCTAAAAAATACTATGAAGCAAATAAAGATAAATTTACTAAACCAGCTCAAGTAAAAGCTAAACATATTTTAGTAACTAATGAAAAAGAAGCTAAAGATATCATTGCTCAGCTTAGTAAACTAAGCGGAAAAGCTTTAAATGATAAATTTGCTCAACTTGCAAAAGAAAAATCAATAGATAAAGGTTCTTCAGCTCAAGGTGGTGATCTTGGTTGGTTTGCTGAATCAACTATGGTAAAACCATTTGCTGATGCGGTTTTTTCTATGAAAAAAGGTACTATTTCTAAAACTCCTGTGAAAAGTGATTTTGGGTATCATGTTATCTTAAAAGAAGATGCAAGAGCAAAAAGCACTGTAGGATTTAATGAAGTAAAAGCAGGTATAGAAAATACAATTAAAATGGAAGAATTTAAAGAGCTTATGAATAAAAAAGCTCAAGATCTTCTTCAAAAAGCAAAAGTGGAATACAAATAATGGGCGTATTAGATCTTGTTAAGCCAGGTGTGTTAAGTGGTGATGATCTAAATATCGTATATAATTATGCAAAAAAAGAAGGTTTTGCTATCCCTGCGGTGAATGTCGTAGGGACAAATTCTATCAATGCGGTTTTAGAAAGCGCTAAAAAAGTTAATTCGCCTGTGATTATTCAATTTTCAAATGGTGGAGCTAAATTTGTAGCGGGAAAAGCTTGCCCAAAAGCTGATGTACTTGGTGCAATAAGTGGTGCAAGACATGTGCATTTAATGGCAAAAGCTTATGGCGTGCCTGTGATTTTACATACAGATCATGCTGCTAGAAAATTACTTCCTTGGATTGATGCTTTAATTGAGGCAAATATTGAGTTTAAAAAGGAAACAGGTAAACCTTTATTTAGCTCTCATATGATTGATTTAAGTGAAGAGGATTTAGAGAGTAATTTAAGCACGTGTGAAAATTACTTAAAACAAATGTCTGAACTTGGGATTTCTTTGGAGCTTGAGTTAGGGTGTACAGGTGGAGAAGAAGATGGAGTGGATAATACCAACATCGATAATGCAAAATTATACACTCAGCCTGAAGATGTAGCTTTAGCTTATGAAAGACTTTCTAAGATTAGTGATAGGTTTTCGATCGCGGCAAGTTTTGGTAATGTGCATGGAGTGTATAAACCAGGCAATGTAATTTTAAGACCTGAAATTCTTAAAAATTCTCAAAATTATGTAAAAGAAAAATTTGGCTTAAGTGAAGAAAAACCGATCAATTTTGTCTTTCATGGCGGTAGTGGAAGTGATATAGAAGATATCAAAGCAGCGCTTAGCTATGGCGTGATTAAGATGAATATAGACACAGATACTCAATGGGCTTTTTGGGATGGCGTGAGAGAGTATGAGTTTAAAAATAAAGCTTATTTGCAAGGGCAAATTGGCAATCCTGAGGGCGATGATAAGCCAAATAAAAAATACTACGATCCAAGAGTATGGCTTAGAGCGGGCGAAGAAAGTATGATCAAACGCTTAGAGTGTGCTTTTAGTGATTTAAATTGTATCGATAGAAACTAAGAGTTTTATAACTCTTAGTTGATTTTCCTGTGAAGATTTTCAATTTTTAGAGTAAAATTAACAAAGGTTTATAAAATGGAAGTTAAAACAACTGATGATTTTTCTGATCTTGTATTGCCTGAAGGAAAAGGTAGTACAGGGATTGTTGCGTATTTAAAGATTATATTTATCCCTGCTATGTTGTATATTTTGGTTCTTTTGGGGTATTTTGGTAAGATTGATTTTAAAGTAGAATTACATAGTGTTGTAATGATAGGGATTATCTTTTTAGTGGCTTTGATTTTTGCAAGACATAGTGCTGATTATGCTTCGAGTATTTTCGAGCAGCAAAAAGATGAATTTAAGCTTATTTTAAAACGCTACATTATGAAGCATTTTTTAGTTATAGGTAAAGAGACAAAATCTAATGCGAGTTTTGATGATTTTGCTTATGCTTATGTGAAAGATCTAAGAAATGAAAATTTTGCTTCTGTAGGCGCAGCTATTTTTCCTATGCTCGGTATTTTGGGGACTTTTATAAGTATAGCAATGTCTATGCCTAATTTTAATTCAAGTGATACAGCAGGCTTAGAGCAAGAAATTTCAGTTTTACTCAATGGAGTAGGAACTGCCTTTTATGTTTCAATCTATGGAATTTTTTTAGCACTTTGGTGGATATTTTTCGAAAAATATGGCAGTAGTAAATTTCAAAAACTCTTAAATCGTCAAAAAAATGCAACAAGTGATTTTTTCTGGTCTAAAGAAGAAATCGACAGAAAATACCTTCAGGAAAGTTTGCAACACTTTGAAAAAATTGGCACGATTTTTGAGCATGTTAGCAATGAAGAGTTTTTCAAAGAATTAGATCATACAATAGATAGAAAATTTAAGGTTTTTCAAGAACTTGTAAATGCTGAAGAAAAGGCTGTAAGATTAAGCAGTGAGCATGTGAAACAAACTATGAGTGATTTATCTAAAACCCAAAGAGAACAAAAGGACATCGTGAAAACTTATAGTGAAATCGCAAATGCGGTTAATATGCTAAATTCAAATATTAAAGAATTAACTTTGAGAATTTCAGAGCAATACAATAGGCTTTTAGATGTGAGTTCGGATAAAATTGTTCATCTAGATAAAAGCGTGAGTGCTTTAGATGATAAAGTGAATAATTTTTCAAATAATATAGAAAAATATCAAAATCTTATGCTTGATAATCAAACCAAGCTTTTTGAAGGTTTTAAAGCAAGTATTATAGAAGGAATGCATACTTTTAAAGAAGCCTATGAAGATGAGAAAAATATCGATGAAAAAATTTCTTTAATGCAAGAATTTAAAGAAGAAAGCAAAGAATTAGATGAGCAAACCTCACAAGTGATAGCCAAACTTGAAAATCAAAAAGAAGATGAAAAAGTAGATGATAAAAAATAATTCTAATAGCGAAGAAAATAATTTTTGGATTGCTTATGCTGATTTAATGGCAGGTTTGCTTTTTATATTTATCTTGCTTATTGGTGCTATAGTAGTTAAGTATGTTTTAACTCAAAGTGACTTACAAACCATTAAGGAAAATTTACAAAAACAAGAAGAGCGTTTAAGAGAAAACAAAGAAGAATTAAATCAAAAAGAGGATATTTTAAAAAGCCTTAGTCAAAAGCTCAATACTACTTCAAGTACACTTGATGATGTTAGTAAACAAAAGCAAGCTTTAGAAGCAAATATCACAAAGCTTAATCAAGATTTAAATTCAAGTTTAGATGAAAAAGATCAACAAATTTTTGCCTTGCTTGAGAGGTTAAATAAAAAAGATGAAGAAATTAAAGAACTAGAACACAACTTTGAAGAAGCTAAGTCTAAAATCAAAGAATTAGGCTTAATCAAAGAAAATACCATTAAAAATCTTCAAGCCAAATTTGATACAAATATCACTTTGGATTCTAATTCAGGTGCGATAGTTTTACCTTCTGAAGTACTTTTTGATACCAATTCTTTTACTTTAAAAGCACAAGCAAAAGAAAATTTAAAGGTGATCTTAACACAGTATTTTGATAATATCTTAAAAGATGAAAATATCTTAAACAGTATAGAAAATATAGTGATAGAAGGTCACACAGATAGTGCGGGTTCTTATATATACAACCTTGATTTATCGCAAAAGAGAGCTTATGCGGTGATGAGTTTTATCCATTCATTTTATAAAGATCCAAGATTGCAAAAGCTTTTAATGGCAAGTGGTAGGTCTTATTCTGATGTGATTATGAAAGATGGTAAAGAAGATAAAGAAGCAAGCCGTAGGATAGAGATAAAATTTAATATCAATACAAATAATGCTTTAGAAAAGGTTGAAAAATACCTTGATAGCAAGTAGAATTGATGTTGTAAAATACAAAGATTTTGAATTTTTACTCAAAAGAGATGATTTACTAGGTTATATCAACGGAAACAAGGCTAGGAAGCTAGCCTTGTTTGAAAAAAATAAACATTTATTCAAAAAAGGACAAAGATTTATTTCTTTTGGTTCTTCTCAAAGTAATGCTTTGGTTGCTTTGGCTAAATTTTGCCATGAGAATGATTTTTTGCTTATTTTTGTTTGTGAAAAAATCAGTACTTTTTTAAAAGAAAACCCCCATGGTAATTTAGAATTTGCTTTAAAACATAATGTTATCTTAGTGGAAAATGAGAGCTATCCCACAAGAAGATTACAAGCCTTGGCTTTAAAAAAAGATGATGATATTTTCATAGAAGAGGGTGTGGCTATAAAAGAAGCTGAGTTTGGCTATAAACAACTTGCTTTAGAGCTTAGTGAACAATTAAACGAAAATGTAAGTATTTTTTTACCCTCAGGCACAGGAACTTCTGCGACTTTTTTGGCTAAACATAGTCAATTTAAAGTGTTTACATGTGCTTGTGTAGGCGATAGTGCGTATTTAAAAGAACAAATCTTAGCTTTGGAACCAAATTATGATTTTAATAATTTAACTATATTAAATCCACTTAAAAAATATCATTTTGCTAAACCATATTTGGAATTATATGAGCTTTATGATGATTTAAAAAGAGAGTGTAAAGTAGAGTTTGATTTGCTTTATGATATGGTAGGCTTTAAAACTTTATTGGCCCATAAAGAACAACTCGGTGAAAAAATCTTATATATCCATCAAGGAGGCCTTGAGGGAAATATAAGTATGTTAAAACGCTATGAGTATAAATTTAAAAATCAAAAAATACCATAATAAAAAATCACTAAGATAATCAAAGGTATAATGAATTTAACATAGTAATACCACAGTGTAAAAATATTGCCTTTTAAGGTATTTTGGTTGGAAAGCTCATAAATAGCATCTTTTTTTAGCACCCAACCTACATAAATGCAGCAAAAAAATGCAGTTAAAACAAAAAAGATATTTCCACTGATAAAATCAAAACTATCAAAGATATTCTTTCCCTTAATGATGGTGATATCTCTTAAAGGACCATAGGTGAGTATACAAGGTAAATTTCCTAATATAAAAATGGTTCCAAGTGTGAGGTTAATCGCAGTATTTTTAGCCAGTTTAAATTTTTCCTCTAAAACACTAATGATCACTTGATAGATTGGTAAACTAGTAGTAAGCGCAGCGATGATCAAAAGTAAAAAGAAAAATACACAAATTAAACCGCCAAAAGGTATATGCGAAAATGCTACGGGCAGGGTTTTAAAAACCAAAGATGGACCGCTATCAGGGGTTAGACCTACACTAAATAAAGCAGGGAAAATCATAAATCCAGCAAGCACTGCTATAAGAGTGTTTAAGATCCCAGTATAGATAGAAGTTTTGATCAAATTTTCATTTTTTTTAAGATGAGAAGATAGGGTAATCATTACACCAAAACCTAAAGAAAGTGCAAAAAATACTTGTCCTAAAACATCTATAAATAACTTAGGAGTGATCTTAGAAAGATCAGGGGTAAGGTAAAATTTCACACCTTCACTTGCACCATCAAGGGTTAAATTGCGTGCAACAACGATCAAAAGACAGATAAATAAAAATGGCATAAGATATTTTACGGATTTTTCTATGCCATCAATGATACCTTTTTTTAAAATAATCCAATTAATCGCCACAAAAATTGTAGTAAAAACACCTATTAATAAAGGGTTGTTTTCGATAGTTGTATTGTAAAATTCACTAGTATATTGAGCATCAATTGGTGTTGAAAGATTGAAATCACCTATGATGATCTTAAAAATATAAGCCAAGACCCAACCACCTATAACCATATAATAAGCCATAATTCCAAAACTACCCAAAAGCCCCATATAGCCAACGCCTTGCCATGGGCGTGCTATTTTGACGCCATTATTGGTTTTTCCACCAAAAGCGTCAACTGAATTTAGCATTCTGCGTCTTCCTATGACATTTTCCACTAAAATTACAGGAATTCCTATAAAAATCATTGCGATACAAAAGGCTAAAACATAAGCACCACCACCATTTTCACCTACTAAATACGGAAAACGCCAGGTAGCTCCAAAACCTATCGTTGCTCCTGCGACAGTGAGTATGTAAGTTAGCGTGTTGCTCCAAGTTTGTCTTTGCATGCTTTTTTCCTTACTAAAATTAAATAAAAAATATTTTAAGATAAAAAATAATACCATTATGCCAAATTTTTATTTATTTTTTTATCAAATTAAAGGAAAATCCATGCAAAAAAAGAAAATTTTGTTTTTAGGCGCAGGATATGCTACCTTATCAGCGATAAAAGCTCTACCAGATGAATTGTTTGAAAAAGCACAGGTAAGTTTGATTAGTAATTATTCATATCATTATCACACTATTTTATTACACAAAGTAGCTTCTAATGAAGATATTTATAGCTCAAAATACGATCTTCTGCCTTTGCTGAATCCAAAAATCAATTTTATTCAAGATAAAGTTTTAAAAATTTCTAAAGACAAAGTTTTTACTCAAAATGGCGAATTTGATTTTGATATCTTAGTGTGTGGGCTTGGTTTTGCTAAGGAAACTTTCGGTATCAAAGGTATGCAAGAATATGCTTTGAGTATAGATAATTATGAAAATGCTTTAAAAATTAATGAAGTCATTTATAACAAAATCCAAGACTACAAAAACACTCACAATGAAGATGATTTAAAAATCACAGTCTGCGGTGGGGGGTTAAGCGGAGTGGAATTTGTAGCTTCTTTAGCTAAAGAGCTTAAGACTTTTTGCCAAAAAGAACAGATCGATCATGATAAAATAGAACTTTCCCTTATTGAAGCTATGGATCAAATTCTACCGATGTTTGAAAAGAAATTAGCCTTAAAAGCAAAGCATAGATTGGAGCAACTTGGCGTTAAAGTTTATGAAAAATCAAAAATTATAGAGTGTGAGAAAAATGGTATCAAGCTTGATGGAGGTATGTTTATTAAGGCAAACACTATCATTTGGACTGCTGGAGTTAGAGGTAATAGCGTAATCGAAAATAGCACAGATTTTCCAAGTACAAGATCTCGTGTAGAAGTAGATGCTTTTATGCATCCATTAAATGTAGAAAATGCATCAAAGTATTTTTTTATCGGGGATAATAGTTTATTTAAAGATCCTAAAACCAATACTCCTTATCCACCAACTGCACAACTTGCATTAAGAGAAGGTGCTTATGTGGCTAAAGCTTTAAAGGCTTTGGTAGATGAGGAGGAATTTAAGCAAGAATTTTCTTTTGTAAGTGGAAATACGGTTTGTTCTATTGGTAATGATTATGCTGTTGGTACGGTTTTACATAAACCAATTAGCGGTTATTTAGCGATCAAGCTTAAAATTTTTATAGAGAAATTGTGGCAATACCAACTTGAAGGAATAAAAGGTTTTTTCAAATAAAATTAATTTAAATAGAGTTTTTAAGGAACTCTATTTAAAAATTCATCTGCATCCACATAGCCGATAATACGACCTTTTTCTTCGCTTTTGTTAAAAAATATCATTACAGGTGGACCAAAAACATTTAGCTCTTTCATAAGCTCTAAATCTTCTTGAGTATTATGTGTTACATCTGCTTTTAGTAGGGTGTATTTGGTAAGTAAATTTTGCACTCTAGTATCTTTAAAGGTATACTCTTCTAAGAGTTTGCAATTTTCACACCATGCGGCTGTAAAATCAAGCATAATGGGTTGGGTTGAATTTTGTAGTTCTTGTTCAAGTTCTTTTAAATTTTTAATGGTTTTAAAATTCAAACTAGTATCAATTTCTTTAGAAGCAAGGTTAAACTCAAGAGGTTTTAATAGGCTTTTAGATCCCATAAAACCACCTAAAAGTATACTTAAGCTATAAACTAAAATTAAAATCATACTTGCTTTTTTAAATTTATCAAAGTTATTTTTTACTTCATCAAATAAGCCCATAAAGCTTACAAAAAATACCCCAATAACCCCATAAAGCATTAAAATAATGTTTGCACTAAGTATTCTTTCAAGCATCCAAACTGCCATAATTAACATGATAAAACCAAAGAAAGTTTTTATCTTGAGCATCCATGCGCCACTTTTTAAAAAGCTTCCACCAAGACCGATTAAAAGTAAAGGTATACCCATACCAAAACTCATCACAAATAAAGAAAGTCCTCCTAAAAAGACATCTCCGCTATTAGTGATGTAAAGTAAAGCACCTGCTAAAGGTGCTGCTACACAAGGTCCTACAATGAGTGCTGATAAAAAACCCATAACAGCTATGCCAAAAACCCCATTTTTACCTTCAATTTTTTTATTGATGTAGTTTTGAAATTTAAGTGGAAGTTGTAAGTCATAAAGTCCAAACATAGAGAAAGAAAGTAAAACAAAAATACTTGCAAATGTGATGATGATCCAAGGTTGTTGTAATAAACCTTGTACATTTGCTCCAGCAAATCCCACCAAAGCACCTGCTATAGCATAAGCTAAAGACATAAAAAATACATATACAAACGATAAATAAAAGCTATGTTTTTTGGAAGGTTTATCTTTAAGCTTCATTGCAATTAATGATGATAAAATAGGGATCATCGGTAAAATACAAGGGGTAAGTGCTAGCAATAAACCATAGCCAAAAAATGTCACGAGTGTGATGAATATATTTTGCGTGCTAAGATCACTTGCAATTTGCTCATCTTCGCTTTGTTTTTTAAACTGATCTTTAGCTGAATTGATAACATAAATTCCATTTTGCTTATAAAGCGTGTAGTCTACATATACAGGACGATAGCATAAGCCTTCTTCTGAACATCCTTGATATACTAAATTTAATTTTGCTTGCTTGTTTTTTATGAAATCATCAAGTAAGAGTTGAGGAATGAAGAGTTCTAGTTGTTTAAAGATTACTTCTTTATTTTCTCTTGTTTGTGTTGGTGGAAAATTGAGTAAAGAAGTGATGTTGTTGGAGTTTAATTCAACTTTGATTTGATCTTTGTAAAGATAAATTCGATCAGCAAGATTGATTTTTAGAAAAATTCCTTGGCTATCGCTGTGGGTATTGAGCTTAAATGCTTCGCTAAGAGACAATACTCCATTGTTAGCAAAGGCTAAATTTAAAAAAATAAAAAATACCGCAAAAAAACGCATTTTTATCCTTGAAATTAAATTTTAAATTTGTTTTATTTTACTTATTTGTGGTAAATTTAAGTTAATAATCATCCTCAATCAAGGAGCAAATTATGGGTAAGGATAAATTTACTCTCATTAAGGTTAAAAAATCTACTCTTGAATATGAAAATGAACTTAAAAGATTGCAAATTGAGCTTTTGAAATTTCAAAACCATGTAAAAGAAAAGGGTTTGAAGGTCTTGATTTTGATCGAAGGACGTGATGCTGCAGGAAAGGGTGGGGCTATTAAAAGGCTTATTGAGCATTTAAATCCTAGAGGTTGTCGTGTGGTTGCACTTGAAAAACCAAGTGATGTAGAAAAAACACAATGGTATTTTCAGCGCTATGTGACGCATTTGCCCGCTGCTGGTGAGATAGTGATTTTTGATAGATCTTGGTACAATAGAGCAGGGGTGGAGCCTGTTATGGGGTTTTGCACTCCAAGTGAACATAAAAAATTCTTGCGTGAAGTAGCTTCTTTTGAGGAAATGTTACTTGATAGTGGAATTTTATTTTTTAAATTTTATTTTTCAGTCTCTAAACAAGAGCAAAAAAAGCGCTTTGAGCAAAGAAGGATAGATCCGTTAAAACAATACAAACTTTCCCCAGTGGATGAAAAATCCCAAGAATTATGGGACAAATATACTTTAGCAAAATATTCTATGCTTTTAGCTTCTAATACGCCAAAATGTCCTTGGGTGATTATCAACTCAGATAATAAAAAGAAAGCAAGGATTAATTTGTTTAAGTATTTGTTACATGCTTTAGAATATCCTAATAAAATTAAAAATAAATACTTTCAATATGATAAAAAATTAGTGCGTAGTGGCGAGGAGGAAATTCGAAAAATGGAGCTTAGTTTGAATGATGAAAAACTTAAAAAATTTGATAAAAAATAAAGGGCAAAATTGAGTAATCTTTTTATAGTATATAATAAATTTAACGAGCACAAAAAAATCACTTTAAAAGTCTATGCATTTAATGCTTTTTTATTGACTTTTTTATTGTTTTTGTTTTTTTATTTATCTTTTTTAAGTGCTAGTTATAATTTTGATTTTGGGGCGATTTATGAATACAAAGATAAAATGATAAAAGGATTTTTTACAAGTTTTTTTGTTAGTATCTTATCTTTGATTGTGGGTGTGTTTTTTGCTTTAATTTTATGTTATATGAGTCTTTGTAGAATAGTGCTTTTTAATATGTTTGCAAGGGTTTTTATAGAGCTTGTTAGAGGCACGCCTTTGCTGGTGCAAATTTTATTGATTTATTATATTTTTGCGGATAATTTTGGATTAAACAACCGTTATGTTTGTGGAGTTTTGATTTTGGCGTTATTTGCAAGTGCTTATATTTGTGAGATATTTAGAGCAGGGATTTTAAGCGTTGAAAATATGCAATATCAAAGCGCTAAAGCTTTGGGTTTGAGTGAGTTTGAAATTTACAAAAGTGTGATTTTTCCTCAAGCATTAAAAAATATCCTAGCACCGCTAAGTGGACAACTTAGCAATTTAATCAAAGATAGTTCGCTTTTAAGTGTGATAGCTGTTTCAGAATTAACTCAAAATGCCCAGGAGATCAATGCTTTTACCTTTTCTACTTTGGAAATTTACATTCCTTTGGCACTTTGTTATTTGGTGCTGACTTTGCCTATTTCTATGCTTTCAAGAAGGCTTGAAAAGAGTTTTTCTTAAAAGAAAAACTCTAGCTTTTGTTTTTTAAAAATTGTTTGCATGTCTTGAAGATATTTTTGACCTAGTTTATCAAAAAAACCATTTTCTTTAGATTTTAAAATAAATTCATTCAACTCTTCTTTTAAATTGGTATTGTTTTTATTTAAAGCTATAGCCCATTGTTCTGGTGTTTTTTCAAAAGGAGTGAAAATGGCTTTAGTTTGTTCGGGGTGTTTTTCCCATGCTTTATAAATGCTCATTTGATCATAAATAAACGCATCAGCTTTGGCTTGAATAACCTCTAAGATGGCCGCATTTTCTTTATCAAAAACTAAAATTGTTGCATTTTTAAGATTTTTTTGTGCATATAAATGCGCACTAGACCCTCTTTTTAAAGCAAGAATTTTCCCTTTTTGATTTATATCTTCTATAGAGTTGATGTTGGATTTTTTAGCACTTAGTATTGCTAAATGGGCTCTTGCATAAGGAATGCTAAAGTCAACGACCTTTTTTCTTTGTTCGCTTATACTCATAGAAGACATGATTAAATCAATCTTTTGGGTTCTTAAAGCAGGGATTAAACCATCCCATGCTATGTTTTGAATTTTTAAATCATAGTTTTTTTCTTTAGCAAAAGCTTGTAAAAACTCTACGCTAATGCCACTTGGATTGCCTTTGGTGTTACTCATTTCAAAAGGAGGGTAGGCTAACTCCATGCCTACGATTAATTCTTTTGCATGGAGTGTAAAAAACAAGCTGAGTAGAAAAAGTATTTTTTTCATATTTTCGCTCCAAATTGAGCTAAAGCTCTTTCATAATCTTCTTTTGTATCTATACCTATGCTTTGACTTTGTATTTTTAACATTTTGATTTTTTTGCCATTTTCTAAAGCTCTTAGCTGTTCTAGTTTTTCACACTCTTCCAAAGCTGAATTTTTCAAAGTGCAAAATTCTTGTAAATTTTTAACCTTATATGCGTAAATTCCAAGGTGTGCTTTGAAATTTTGTTTATAATTTGCTCTTTCATAAGGAATTTTAGATCTTGAAAAATATAAAGCATAATTATTAATATCAGTAACTACTTTAACTAAATTTGGATCTTCACAAGCTTTTGCATCCACTTCTTTATAACAACTACTCATAAAACAAAGCTTATCTTCAAAAGCTTTTTGACTAAATGCTTTAAAATTTTTGATATTTTGTGTTTCTATGAAGGGCTCATCAGCTTGTACGTTGATGATAAGTTCATCTTCGCTTAGTTGTAAAATTTGACAAGCTTCGTTGATTCTATCAGTACCGCTTTCGTGGTTTTTGCTTGTTAAAACCGCTTTTATGTTATGTTTTTGTGCTATCTTTAAAACTTCTTCATCATCAAGTGCTACGCATACTTCATCAACTTCTTGCATTTTTTTAGCTGTGTAAATAAACATAGGCAAATTGCCAATTTCACATAAAATTTTATTTTCAAAACGACTTGATTTTAATCTTGCAGGTATGATTATCATTGTTTTATCCATTCTATAATAGTTTGTTTTAAATTTTCAAGTTTGCAAACTGGGTTTTGCTTTGGCATATTTGTAAATAAGCTTGCGATATTAGGGTGAATTTTTTGGTTAAATTCTTTTGCAAGTTCTTGCATGCAAGCTTGTTCATCTTGGCATTCTTTATTATATATTGCTTGATACATGCTTGGTGTAAATTTACTCCATTGTGCTGTGGAGGTAATGAGGGTGGTGGTGTTAGGATCAAGCATTTTAAAACAAGTGCAAGTATGAGGGTCTAGTAGTCCCAAATGACTGTATTGTTTGATATATTGCATGCATTCATCATCGCTGCAAAAATCAGCTTCAAAATCTTCCTGTAAAAGCTCTAGTTCTGTTTGGTTAAGTTTGTAGTATTTTTCATTTTTTAAAGCTTGCATAAGCTCTTTGGTGCGTTCATCTTTAAATTTATCAAAAAGTAATCTTTCAATATTTGATGATATGAGTATATCCATCGCAGGAGAAATGGTCTTTTGTAAGCTTTTATTTCTTAAGTCATATTTGCCTGTATTGAAAAACTCACTTAAGATGTTATTAGAATTTGAGGCAATTTTGATTTTTCCTATTTTTGCTCCCATTTTTTTAGCATAATAAGCTCCCAAAGCATCACCAAAATTTCCACTTGGAACAATAATATCAATTGTCTTGTTGATTTTTAAACTAGCATAGTAGTGGTAGATGATTTGAAAAAGTATTCTTCCAAAATTAACTGAATTGGCTGCACTTAAACTTAACTTTTCTTCTTTTAAGGTCTTTTTAAAATCCTCATCATTTAAAAGTGATTTTAGAGCATTTTGTGCATCATCAAAATTACCCTCAATAGCTATAGATTTTAAATTGCTTGCATTTGAATGCGTCATTTGCAAAGCTTGAGTTTTACTTGTGCCTTCATTTGGATAAATACAAACTACTTTTATACCTTTTTTATTTTCAAAACTTTTTAGTGTAGCAGGTCCTGTATCGCCACTTGTGGCACACATGATTAGAAAATCATCATCTTTTTTTAAGTGTTCTAAAAGTACGCCAAAAGGTTGCAAGGCCATATCTTTAAAAGCCCTTGTTGGTCCATGAAATAATTCATTAATGTAAAGTTTATCGTTGATTTTTTTTATATCAATAGGGCAGGTTTTATCATCAAAACTCTCATAAGTTTTTAAAGCTTTTTCAAAAACCTCAAGCTCTAAATCAAAGTCAAACGCCATAATGATTTTTAAAGCTAGCTCTTTGTAATTTAAATTTTTCAAAGCTTCATTGTCTAGTTTGGGTAGATTAAGTGGTGCATATAGAGCATTATTAGGCGCACTAGGGCTAAGCAAAGCTTTTGAAAAGCTTGTTTGATGGTTTTTATCTTGGGTTGAGTGTAGTTGCATTTTCTTCCTTTTTGTTAAATTGATCAATATAATCTTGTAAAACTTGTTTAAAGCTATCTTTTAAAACAATATCAAGATGAATCAGCTCGGTTTTAAAGCCAAAATCCTTCACTTTTACATAGTCTTTAAAGGTTAGCATTAAGGTGTCGCAGTTATGCTTTTTTAAAAGTTTTTCTAATTCTTCTTTTTTAAAAGTATAATGATCAGCAAAAAAATAACAAGCCCTAGCTTTGATAAAATGTTCATACAGTCTAAAAGGCTTTGCAATAGAGCTTATCAAAATGGCTTTTTGATTTTCTTTTACATGAGAGTAACGCACAAAGTCTTCATTTTCTTTAGCTATGAAATCAGCCTTTTTAGTAAATGATTTTGGCAAACGATATGCCCCGCTGGGCAAGGTAAAATCAAAAAAAGGTTTTTCTTTACTTTGTAATAAAACATTGAATTTTTTAATATGAAATTTAGAAAAAGCATCATCTAAAAGTATGATTTTTGCTCCAAGTTCGATAGCTTTTTGTATCCCTTTAACCCTATCTTCGCTAACTATCACACCGCTAATATGCTTTGTGAGTGCATACTCCATAGCTTCGTCGCCGCTTTTTTTAATATCGCATAAAATTTCATCTTTATGTTTGACTATGATTAAACCCTTGCTTTGTCTTTTATAGCCTCTTAAAATGATAAAACAACCCTCAAATTCAGTAGCTATAGCTTTACAAATGGGTGTTTTGCCATTGCCTCCTAGAGTGAGATTGCCTATGCTTATAATCGGTAGATTAAAGGTTATTTCTTTTTTAAATTTAGTGTTTAAAATCGCTATAACCATATATAAAAAGCTAAAAGGTAAAAGCAAAAAAGCTAGAGTTTTTTGCAAAAAACTAGGTTTAAAAAAATACCGATCAAGCCAAGTCATATGGTGTCTTTTGGTGTTGTTGGGAGTTTGCGTTTAAAGGCGTTATCTTGTACACGTTTTAGGACTAAATTTTTTAATTTTTCATCGAATTTTTCTAAACTTTGATTGTTTTCTAAAGCTTTTAAAACCTCGTCTAAAACTTCATATTTATAACCTAACTCACTTTCATCGCTTTGATTTGGCCAAAGATCAGCACTTGGGGCTTTTTGTATGAAATTTTTATGCACGCCCATTAATTTTGCAAGTTCAAACACTTCACTTTTATAAAGTGTTGCCAAAGGATTAAAAGCACAAGCTAAATCTCCATAAATAGTCCCATAGCCAAGCATTAGTTCGCTTTTGTTGGAAGTGCCTACTACTAAAGCTTGGTGTAAAGCTGAATAATCATAAAGCAAACTCATGCGTACTCTTGCGGCTAAGTTGCCAAAACGTAAAGGGTTTAGATCTTGACAAATTTTTTCATAAGCACCAAGAACTTCATCAATATAAATAATTTTGTGATGAATTCGTAAATCTTCACAAAGCATCAAAGCATCATTTAGATTTTCTTTTTTAGAATGTTTTGTAGGCATTAAAAGGGCAAAAAGTTTTTCGCCCACTGCTTTTTTGCAAAGATGAGCGACTAAGGCTGAGTCTATCCCGCCACTTAAACCCAAGATAAGATTTTTATCTCCTGCTTGTTTTTTTATAAAATGGATCAATAATTCTTCTATTTTAGTATAATTCATATAAAATCTTTACAAAGTTAATTTTTTAAAATTATATTTGATTTAGTTAAAAGGAAGTTTATATGCGTATTTTAAAACAACCATGTGGAATGTATGAGACTAATTGTTATATCATAGATCACAATAACAAGCAAATCATCATCGATCCGGGTGAGAATGCTTATGAGTTTATCAAAGAAAATACAAGCAAACCTTTAGCTATTTTAAATACGCATGGTCACTATGATCATGTGTATGATAATGCTAGGGTTAAAAATGCTTATGCGATCCCGCTTTACATTCACCAAGATGATGCTTTTATGTTAAGTGATCCTTTTAATTATGGTTTTGAACACTCAAACGCTGATGTATTGGTAGAAAATGAAAATGAATTAAATATAGATGAGTTTAAATTTAAATTTCATCATTTTCCAGGACATACTCCAGGGTGCTGTATGATAGAGTTGGTAGGAGAAGATGTGCTTTTTAGTGGAGATTTTTTGTTTTATCGTAGTATCGGTAGATGGGACTTTCCTTATTCGGATGCGACTAAGATGAAAGAAAGTTTGCTTAAAGTTTTAGCTTATGATAAAGACTTTAGATTGCTTCCCGGGCATGGGGAGGAAACTACTTTAAAAGAAGAGCAAAAAGCAATTCCTGCTTGGTTAAGGTATTTTCACTAATGGATAAGGTTTTATATTTTTTAAGCTTTTTGTTGGTTTTAAGTGCAATTTTGAGTTTTTTTAAACCCAAAGAAACAAAAAAGAAATTTTTTCATAAATGCCCGTGTTTTAAAGCAGTAGAAAATGGCTTAATGAGTAGAATTTGCATTTACACAGGAAGCTTTGGTTTTATGTACTCGGTGCTTTATATGGGTTTTGGTGTATATGATAAAAAGCTTTTTATTATATTACTTTTATCTTTTGCTATATGGTATTTTGCTTGGGTTTTAAAAAAAGAATAGCCTATTAAAGGCTATTTTATTTTGTGTGAATATACAAAGGTTCAAAAGGACCATAACGGTGTTGTTCTATGCTGAATTTATCGTTTTTAGCATAAGGTTTAACATCCATATCTACAGGCTTGATATCACGATCTGGAAAATCTTTGTCTCTGTGTTTTTTAATAGGTCTTGCTTGAGAATTAATATAAGCTGCTACATCGTAAGCTTGTTCTAAATTTAAAGTCGCATCATCCTTAGGCATATTTGCCTTGATGTAACTTGCAGCTTTGATGAGTCTATACATACCTGCACCTGTGTTATAGCTATCATCACCCCATAAGGCAGGGTAGATATAATAACTCATGCTAGGATCATCACTTTTTAAACCTTCGCCATTTTCACCATGACAGGCAATGCATCTTTCTTGGTAGACTTCTTTACCCTTGGCAGGATCTGCAGCCCGCTTCAAAAGAGCTATTTTAGGTAAACCTTGTCCTTGAGTTTTTGCCCCTACTGCTACCCCTTGAGAAAGATAGTGCATATATGCAAGCATGGCTTTCATTTGAGGAGAGTTAATCGGAAGTTTTTTACCATTCATGGATCTTTCCATACAGCCATTGATTCTATCTTCTAGAGTGATGATTTTATCTGCTCTTGCATTATACTGTGGAAAGCGTGCGTAAATTCCTACAAAGCCAGATTGGTTTTTAATGGTGCCTGCGTTTGCATGGCAACTTGAGCAAGAAAGATTATTACCTGCATAACGGTTTTTAGGATCTTTTGCTTGTGGTCCTATGTAATTGGTAGTGTAATTTAAAATTTTATTACCCAAGATAACTGCTTGAGTGTAGGGTGAGTGAGGTAATTTTTCTTCAACAATTACACCATTTTCTATAGTGTCTGGAACTTTCCACTGCGCACTTTGTAGTTGGATACCGGTTTCTTTTTTTGCTTGAAGTTTTGCATGATCAAATGCAAAGCTAGAGCTGAGTAAAAAAGATAACGATAAAGCTGAACATAAGACTTTATTCATTTTTTCCTCCTTTAGCTTGTCTCGTTTTTATCTTATAACTTGAAATTTAAAAAAATATTAAATGTTTTTATTGTAAAAATATCCCTAGATAATGCTATTTAGTTTTTAAAGATAAAAATGATATGATTTGTGTTTTTTTAAATATGCAAATTATGTTACTTTTTTATACATTCAAATCTAAAAAGGGAGTCAAAATGAGAAAAAGTGTAGCAGAATGGGAAAAGCAAGAATTACTTTTAATTTCCTTGCCTCATAAAAATAGCGATTGGGCGCCTTATTTGGAAGAAATTTTACAAAGTTATGAAGAATTCGTTAAAACAGTGGCTAATTTTCAAAAAGTTTTACTTATAGCGCCTAGTGATGAAGATTTTCAAAGATTTCAGCATATTGATAATGTTGATTTTTTCAAGTGCGATACTAATGATACTTGGATTAGAGATTTTGGTGCGATTGATGTGCGAGAAGGAGAGAAGCTTTTAGCGCTTGATTTTGCGTTTAATGCTTGGGGAGATAAATTCCAAAGTGCTTTAGATAATGCAGTCAACTCAAAACTTTTTGCGCAAAAATTATCAGGAAAATTGGAAAAAATTGATTTTATTTTAGAAGGTGGAAGTATTGATTTTAATGGCAAAGGAGTAATGCTTACAACTAGTGCTTGTTTGCTAAATGAAAACCGAAATTCTACTTTTGATCAAGCGCAAATTGAAGCTAAATTAAAAGAAATTTTTGGTTTAAAGCAAATGATTTGGTTAAATCATGGCTATATTAAAGGCGATGATACTGATCATCATATTGATACTTTGGCAAGATTTGTAGATGAAAATACCATTGCTTATTGTGTGTGTAAAGATGAAAATGATGAGCATTATGTACCTTTAAAGGCTATGGAAGATGAGCTGAAAAAAACAGGATTTGATCTTTTAGAATTACCTTTACCTAAGGCTTTGTATTTTGAAGGAAAAAGACTTGGGGCAACTTATGCTAATTTTGTTTTTGTTAACGGTGGTTTGATTGTACCAATATATCATGATGAAAATGATGCTTTGGTGCTTGAGAGATTGCAAGAAAAATGTAAAGATAGAAAAGTAGTAGGAGTAGATGCAAGAGTGTTTTTAAGACAAAATGGCTCTTTGCACTGTTCTTGTCAAAACCGCTATGAAGGGCAAAGATGAATTTGCAAAAAAGCGCAACTATTATCGCGAGTGTTTGCGCTATCTTTTTAGCTATTGTTAAATTTGCAGTAGGTTTGGCATCTGGTTCTGTTGCGGTGCTTTCTAGTGCGATTGATTCTTTGCTTGATTGTGTTATTTCAGGTTTAAATTATTTGGCTTTGAAGAAAAGTTTACAAGGATCAAGTAAAGAATATAACTTTGGTTTTAGTAAAATTGAAGCATTGATGGGGCTTTTTGAAGGACTTGTGATTAGTGCTATTGGGGTTTATATATTTTACGAAAGTGTTTTAAAAATTCACAACCAAGAAAGTGTTGAAAAGCTTGATCTTGGAATTTTTGTCATGGCATTTGCTATGGTAGTTACTCTGTGTTTGGTTATTTTTTTAAATTATGTGGCTAAAAAAACCAAAAGTTTAATCATAAAAGCTGACAGTTTGCATTATAAAATAGACTTTTTAACCAATGCGCTAACACTTTTGGCATTAATTATCATAGCTTTTACAAATTATCATTTTATTGATGGTTTATTTGGTATAGCTATTAGTTTATATACGATTTTTTCAGCTTTGAAGATTATCAAAGAGAGTTCTCAAATTTTATTAGATGTTGCAATTGCAAAAGAACAAGTGGAGAAAATCAAAGAAATCATTCAAGAAAATAAAGAAGTCAAAAGTTTTCATCATTTAAAAACTAGAAAAAGCCCTGATATGCTTTATGTTAGTGTGCATTTAGTTTTTGAGCCTACAATATCGCTTTTGAAAGCACATGAAATAGGAGATGAAATCGAAGATGCTATAAGAGAACATTTTAAAGATGAATTTTGGAATATCCATATACATTTAGATCCATATGATGATTCAGAAGAAGAAAGGAATAAAAATGAAATTAGCACTCATTCAGCACGAATTTAAAGGAAATAAAGAAAAAACTATAGAAAAAACTTGTGAGCTAATCAAGCTTGCTGCGCAAGATGGGGCACAACTGGTAGTTTTGCAAGAATTACACCAAACACAGTATTTTTGTCAAAGTGAAAATACAAACTTTTTTGATTTGGCTAATGACTGGGAAGAAGATGTTAAGTTTTGGTCTAATGTAGCAAAAGACAATAAGGTTGTTTTAGTGACTTCTTTATTTGAAAAAAGAAGCGCAGGGCTTTACCATAACACAAGCGTAGTGTTTGAAAAAGATGGAACATTAGCAGGAAAATACCGCAAAATGCACATTCCTGATGATCCTTGTTTTTATGAAAAATTCTATTTTACTCCAGGTGATTTGGGTTTTGAACCTATACAAACAAGCGTTGGAAAGCTTGGAGTTTTGGTGTGTTGGGATCAATGGTACCCTGAAGCGGCTAGATTGATGGCTTTAAAAGGAGCACAAATTTTGATTTATCCTGCTGCTATTGGTTGGTTTGATAAAGATGCAAAAGAAGAAAAACAAAGACAACTTGAAGCTTGGGTAGGCGTACAAAGAGGTCATGCTATAGCTAATGGCTTGCCTGTGGTGGCTGTAAATAGAGTAGGTTTTGAAAAAGATGAAAGCGGTGTGGAAGATGGTATAAGATTTTGGGGAAATTCTTTTGTTTTTGGTCCACAAGGCGAAGAGCTTTTTAGAGCTGATGATCAGCAAGAGTTGTATAAAATTGTTGAAATTGACATGCAAAGATGTGAAAATGTACGCAGGTGGTGGCCGTTTTTACGCGATAGACGCATAGAGTATTTTCACGAATTAAACAAAAGATTTATTGACTAAAGGAGGAAAAATGAAAAAGGTTTTAATACCTTTGGCAAAAGGTTTTGAAGAAGCTGAGTTTATAGGTATAGCTGATGTTTTAAAAAGAGCAGGAGAAGCTAGTGGAAATTTAGAAGTAATTATTGCTTCGCTTGATGATGAACTTTTGGTGCAAGGAGCTAATGGAATTTGCATAAGGGCTGATGTGAGTTTGGCTAGTGTTGATCAGGAAAATTTAGATGCAATCGCTCTTGCAGGTGGCTTTGAAGGTATGATGAATTTAAAAAACAATCAAGCTATCATAAAAATCATACAAGATTTACATGCAAAGCAAAAAATTGTAGCGGCTATTTGTGCTTCGCCTATAGTGCTAGCTAAGGCAGGGGTGATTGATGGTGAGTTTTCTTGTTACCCTGGTTGTGAAGTGGGCATTGAAGGTGTTAGAGTAAATAAGGCGGTTGTAGTTAATAAAAATGTCATCACAGCAGCTGGGCCTGCTACGGCTATTTTGTTTGGTTTAGAGCTTGCTAAACATTTGTGCTCAGAAGAAATTTATCAAAAACTTTATGAAGGTATGCTTGTCCCTTTAACAAAATAAACCCTCATTAATGAGGGTTTAGCTTACATTTGTTTCATAAGCTTAGTGATTTCACCCTCATGAGGAAATCTATCTACTTCACAGTTAAATAAGTCTTTTTTTGAGTAAATGATTTTACCATCTACTTCTACTATAAAATGCCCACCACCTTTTTCTATGGTAGAAATTTGCACATCTTTGAATTCATTTTGTATTTCTTCTGCAACCCTTGCAGCTTGTGGTTTGTAATTTCAAAGATTACAATAATAAATTTTCACTTCCATTTTTTACTCCTTTTTTGAAAGTAAGCTATTATACATTTTTTCTCCTTGTAAGTTTTAAATTTAAGGTTTTTTTTTATAATAATAAAAAAACTTAAGGGAAAAGATGAGCCAATTTACACATTTGCATTTACATACTGAATACTCTTTACTTGATGGGGCAAACAAACTCAAAGAGCTTGCTAAAACACTAAAAGCACAAGGTGCAACTAGTGTTGCTATGACTGATCATGGAAATATGTTTGGGGCTATTGATTTTTACAAAACAATGAGAGCTGAAGGGATTAAACCTATCATAGGGCTTGAAGCATATTTGCACAATCACGATGATTTAAGTGATAAAAGCTCAAGACAGCGTTTTCATATTTGTTTATTTGCTAAAAATGAAATTGGCTATAAAAACTTAATGTTTTTAAGTTCGCAAAGCTATATACATGGTTTGTATTATTACCCAAGGATTAACAAAAAGCTTTTAGAAGCGCATAGCGAGGGTTTGATTTGTTCTTCGGCGTGTTTGCAAGGTGAGGTTAATTGGCATTTAAACACCAAAAACGAAAGAAATTTAAAATTTGGCGCAAAAGGCTATGAAGGTGCAAAAGAAGCTGCGCTTTGGTATAAAAAGGTTTTTGGAGATGATTTTTACCTTGAGATTATGCGTCATGGTATTGATGATCAAAAATTTATCGATGATTCTATCATTAAACTTGCTAAAGAGCTTGATATAAAAATCATCGCAACGAATGATACGCACTATACTTTTAAAGAAAGAGCGGCTGCACATGAAGTGTTTATGTGTATAGCTATGGGGGTTAAACTTGATGATCCAGGTCGTTTAAGACATGAAGTGCATGAGTTTTATGTAAAAACACCAGAGCAAATGAGTGAACTTTTTGCTGATATTCCTGAAGCTATTGAAAACACTCAAGAAATAGCTAATAAATGCAATCTAGAATTAAAACTAGGTGATCCAACACCACCAAATTTTAAATTCACCCGTGAATATGCAAAAAAATATGGCTTAAGCTTAAGCCAAGAAGATCAAGAATTTAGCTTTGATAATGATGATATAGTTTTTGAATATCTTTGTAAAAAGGGCTTAGAAGAAAGACTTCAATTTATCGATGAGAGTAAACATCAAGAGTATAAAGATAGGCTTGATTTGGAAATTAGTATTATTAAAAATATGAAATTTTCAGGTTATATGTTAATCGTTCATGATTTTATCGCCGCAGCTAAGGAAAAAGATATACCAGTTGGCCCAGGGCGTGGGAGTGCTGCGGGGAGTTTGGTTTCGTATTGTTTGAAAATTACAGATTTAGATCCTATACCTTACAATCTTCTTTTTGAGAGATTTTTAAATCCTGAGCGTGTATCAATGCCCGATATTGACGTGGATTTTTGTCAAGATAGAAGAGGGGAAGTGATTGATTATGTGATCGATAAGTATGGAGCTGAAAAGGTTGCGCAAGTTATTACCTTTGGTAAGCTTTTAGCAAAGGGAGTAATCCGTGATGTAGCTAGGGTTTGTGACATGAGCATACCTGATGCAGATGCTTTGGCAAAATTAGTTCCTGAAGAGCTTAAAATCACTTTAGAAAAAGCTTATGAGCAAGAACCAAAAATCGCTGAATTTGTAAATTCTCATCCAAAAGGGCGTCAAGTTTGGGATTTTGCTAAGGCATTAGAGGGTTTAAATAGAAATGCAGGTATGCACGCAGCCGGAGTTGTGATATCTAATGAAGCTTTGTGGAATAAAGCTCCTCTTTTTAGGCAAAGCAAAAACGATGAGCGTCATTTGGTAACGCAGTATTCTAAAGAATATCTTGAAGATGTGGATTTAATCAAATTTGACTTCTTGGGTTTAAAAACTCTTACAGTAATTGATAATGCGATTAAGCTAGTGAAAAAGCGTTATGGTAAAGATGTAATTTGGGAAAAGATTGATATGAATGATCCTAAGGTTTATAAAACCATACAAAGTGGTAACACCTTGGGTATTTTCCAAATAGAATCAGGTGGTATGCAAAGTTTGAATGCTAGGTTAAAACCCGAAAGATTTGAGGATTTAATCGCGGTTTTAGCTTTATATAGACCAGGACCACTTGATAGTGGAATGGTGGATGATTTTATCGATATCAAACATGGCAGAAAAGCCGCAACTTATGCCTTTGAAGACTTAAAACCTATACTTGAAAACACTTATGGGGTTATAGTTTATCAAGAGCAAGTTATGCAAATAGTGCAAAAAATCGGTGGTTTTTCTTTGGGCGGGGCTGATAATGTACGCCGTGCTATGGGTAAGAAAAAAAGAGAAATTTTGGATAATCTTAAAGCAGAGTATCTAGAAGGAGCTAAAAAGCAAGGCTATGATGAGAAAAAGGCTGATGATTTGTTTGAGCTTATTTTGAAATTTGCTGAATATGGTTTTAACAAATCTCACTCAGCTGCTTACGCACTTATAACCTTTCAAACAGCGTATTTAAAGACTTATTATCCAAGTGAGTTTATGGCTGCACTTTTAACAAGTGAAGAAAGTAATGTAGATAAGGTCGCAAAATACATTGAAGAGATGAAAAGAATGAACATCAAGCTTTTGCCACCAAGTATTAACAAAGCCCAAAGAGAATTTAGTGCAACTAAGCTTGATGATGGTTCTGAAGCTATTATTTATGGGCTTGGAGCGATTAAGAGTGTGGGGATTCCTGCGATAGAAAATATCATGGCTATTCGCAAAGAAGAGGGCTTTAGCGATTTTGATGATTTTATAAGCTCGATTGATCCAACTAAGATCAATAAAAAAACCATAGAAAATTTAGCTAAATCAGGTGCTTTTGATGAGTTTGGCTATACTAGAAAATGTTTAGTGGATAATCTTGAGCTTATTTCAGAAACAAGTAGGAAAATTGCTGAAGTTAAAAGAAACTCTACTGCTTCGCTTTTTGGAGAAGAAGAAATAGCCGCAGATATCAAAGTAGGGCTTCATGATAGCAAGATAGAATTTGAACTAATGGAAAAACTAGGCTATGAAAAAGAAATTTTGGGAATTTATGTATCAGGTCATCCTTTGGATAAATTTGCAAGTCAAATAGAAGGCATAGAGTATTTTAAAAGTATGGATTTTGAAACACTTAAAGGCGAGGGCGAGCTTTTGGTGGTAGGGAAGATTGAAGATTTTAAATCGATGATGAGTAAAAGCGGTAAAAGATATGCTAAGGCTGTGATTTTAGACTTTTACTCTTCTTTTGATATGATAGTTTTTGAAGCTCAGGTAGAAAAAGTAGAAACGATTTTCAAAGAAAGCAAAGATGAAGCCTTTGCTTTTTTACTAAGATATAAAAACAATGACAATGATTTAAGCTTTAGTCTAAATGAAATTTATACTTTAGAAGAAGCAAAAGAAAATGAGCTAAAATCTTTTAGTAAAAGAAAAAGCTTTGCAAAAAAAGAAAACAAAGAAGAATTCACGCAAGAGCCTATGAAATTTGAAGAAAATATTATAGAGCTTGATATTAACAAACTTAGTAAAGATATGGTGTATGAAATTTATGATCTAGCTAATACAAGACACAACCCAAAAGATGCCAACAACAAAAAGCTTGTGCTAAAAGTGCTTGATATGGGTAGTTGCTTGCTTTATCATACAAATTTTGTCCTTTCACAAGAAGCTATGGACGTGATAGCTCAAAAATGTAAAGGTTAAAATAAACAGCTAGTGTATTTTGGTTTTTATTATAATATTGAATATGTATATGAGGTTTTAAAATCTAATTTTAATCCATAGCTTTAAGCTATGGATTAGCTAATAAGCTCTTCTAAATGTTTTAAAATTTTTACCATGGCTAAAGTATCAAGTTTGCAGTATTCTAGTAAGGCTTGACGGAGCGCCTTTCTTTTATTTTCATCTTCATTTTGCATGGATTCAAAACTTTGCATAGCTTCGCTTCCATTATGGATTAAATTTAAATTTTTATAAGCTTGTTCCATATCAGGGATCAGAGCTGGTAAGACTTTTTTTATAGAATAACTCCCCTGCATTTTATAATGATAGTAATCTTTATTTTGAAAAGGTATCATAAGATCTTTGATATTTTTTTCTATGTTTAGCAAATGCTCACTAAATTCAGGAAAAGCAAGTGCCAAATTTCTTATCACACCTTTTTCAAAGCTAGCATTATAAGAAAGCACGCAAACATCTTTTGGTATATCGTTGATCAATTTTTTTGCAAACTCATATCTTGGATCGATCCCGCATTCACTTAAAAATTCTTTATGTTCTAACTTGTCTTTGTAGTCTATATGTAAAGAGTATTGAAAAGGAATTTGCATATAAGGTTTTATACCTTTATATTCAGGTATGGTTTGCATAAAGGTTTCAAAATCTAGATGATAAATAGGATAAGTTAGTGTATCTAAGAATTTTTTGATGTTTTCTTTGTTTATATGGATTTCTTTATTAAGTGAAGCTCGAATTTGTATTTGTTGATTTTCGGTAAAGATAGATAGATCTTTTATATCTTTAAAATTGATTATGTTTTTACGGTATAAATTAAAAATTTTATTAGATTTTGAAATGCTAAATATATTCTCGTTTTCGCATAAATTTCTTTGTTTAACCCAGCAGTACTCGTATCCATCACAGTCATAAGGATTAAAACAGTGTGTTCCTATGTCTATATTTGGCTCCTCTTTTTTGCTTAAAATTTCTTCAAAGTATTTTAAATTTTTTCTAACTTCTTCTTGATTTTGGATAACTTTATCTGTGATATCATTAATCTTAAAAAGTTGATTTATATCAAGAAAATCACCCCTATGGTAAGCACTATTTAAATGTATCAGGTTAACTTGTTTGATTTTATAACCCAAATTTGATAAAACATAATATTGTAAAGCACAATCATCTATATATGTTTTTTTAATTTCTTTAGAAGTAGGTGTTTTTGTTAAAGATGTAGAGCTTTTTACTTCATTTATAATCATGCCATCTTTGGTATTTTGCAAAATATCTATCATGATCAAAATGCCATCATAGCAAAAAGTAGCTTCATAGATTACCTCTTGATGGTTTTCTAATAACTTCTTGGTTTGCGTACAATTTTCAGCCAGCTTATCTTTATGATATTTTATTTTCACTCCACTAGGAAAAAGCTCGCAGGCTAGATCACCTACTTTGCTACCTATGTCGGTTTTTGTTGACTTATTAGATGAGTTTAAAACATCTTTGTTATAAGTATTTAACCAAAGAGATTTAACGCATTGTGTGCCTCTTGTGTATTTTGATTTTGAAAAAAACATTATTTACCTTTCTTTGTTGTTTTGTTTGAATTCTAGCCTATTTTATTGAAATAGGCTAGAGTATTATTTTTTCAAAGGTTTATCTCGCATTAGGGCATAAATTAGTCCGCTTGAAAAAGCAAAACGTGCTAACGCATTTTGTTTTTCTTCTCTTCTTTGTGCTACGGTTTTAAGATTGCTTTTTTTCAAAACCGAAAAAATCGCAAGTCCATACCATAATCCTAGTACTATTTTTAAAGGTAGTATTAAAATCATTAGTAATGGATTATTACGATTGTCTCTTAGTGTTGTATATGCTATATATAGCACAACGCATGTCCATATAAAAGCAATGACACCTATAATCATTAGCGCAGTATCTCTTTCTATTCGCATTAGAAATAATGCCATAAAGATTATAAAGGCTAAAGGCAATACAGTAAATAATCCAACACACAAGCTAAGATCTATTGTATTTCTATATATGACCACCTTGCCTTTTAATCCATAATACACAAGCACCGCAGCTATGATGATATATATTAAGATAGCTATGGTGATGATTATTGTATTGGTATAATCTTCTTGAGTCATTTTTGTGCTTGTATTATTATCTATGGTTTTTTCTATTGTTGTATCTTGTTGTGCTGTTGTATAATTTACTTCAGCATTAGCAAAAGTAAAGCATATAAACATTAATATGTTTAAAATTAAAAATAGTTTTTTCATTTTATTCCTTTGTTTGATTTGTTATTTTAAATTTGATTTTTATTTTTTAACACCTCCATGACTTGATATTTTTTATTTTGCAATTGTAATTTATTTTAGTGGACTGTATTTGTCTATTTTTTAATTTTTATTTTGCTATAATTTAAAATACGAAATAAGCTATAATTATAAAAAACAAAACTAAGGAAAATAATGAGTGATTTCAAAACTAGATTAAATGCAATTAAAGATAAAAATTTTGGTTATTTTTTTAATAAAGATGGAAAATGTTATATTTATCATACTAAATTTGGCAGAGAGAGAAATGGTGAAATTAACGAAAATGATGATATTGAATTGAGATTTAAAGAATTAACCAAGAAAATTTATGAAGATAATAACGAGGTATTTGATAAATTAAAAGGTGTTTTTGAGGAATATTTAAACGATTATCATAATAAAAGTACTATACATATTAAATTTGATGGAGATGGAGATTTTTTAAAAATAAAAAGCGAGATTGTGGATAATTTTAGCGAAACATTTGGTAAAGAAAAAATAGACGAGATAGATTTCAATCAGGGTAATTTTAAAAAAGATATTTTTGAAAAATGGTGGGATAAAAGTATAAATAGTGCTAAAATGCAAGGCAATGCTACGAATTTATTAAAAGATGAAAAAAAATTAGTTGATAATCTTAAAATAATAAATGATGCAGTAAGTAATAGTAGCAATTTAACAGAATTATTAGTAGCACTTGATAAAGTGGAAGGCATGAAAGCTACTGCTAGAGAATTAGCATATTGGATGCAATTTAAAGATGATAAATTTCCACTTGCAAATGATGCTTCTGTAAATACCGCTAAGTATATCTTTGAGATATTAAATGAAAATCCAAAAGAATATAATTTTGATAACAAATGCAAAGAAGAAGTATATTTTGATTTTGTTTTGGAAAAACTTGAAGTAAAAAAAACAAATAATCTTCCAAGATATTATATTTTAGATCAATTTTTAAATTTGATTGATAAGATAAAAAAGTCTGATTTTGCTTTAATTACAAAAGAAAAATTAGCTGAAAATGATAAAAATCAAAGTGTGTATTATAAACTTTACGAGGTAGCCTATAGCTTTGCAAATTTATGTGGCAAGGCAGATATTAAAAGTAGTGATTTAAAAGGTTTTTTGGAGCTTTTAAGAACACATAAAAATATCATTTTTCATGGAATTCCTGGAACAGGAAAAACTTATACTATGGTTAATAATATAAAAAATCTTATTAGCAATGAAGAGCAAATGCTTATCACTCAATTTCACCCAAGTTTTTCTTATGAAGATTTTATAGAAGGTATTAAACCTGCAGGGATTGAAAATGGACAATTAAAACTTGAGCTTAAAAATGGAATTTTTAGAGAATTTTGCGATAAAGCAAAAAAAGAAGAAAAAGGGTTTTTAGAAAAACTAGAAAAAGGAAATTTTAATGAAGCTCTAAGTGATCATGGGTATTTTTTCATAGCTGATGAGATTAACCGTGCGGAATTATCTAGGGTTTTTGGAGAATTACTTTATGCGCTTGAGTATAGAGGAGAAAAAGGCAAGATAAAAACACAATATGCCTCTATGAGAGATGATGAGGATTTTTATGTGCCTGAAAATATGTTTTTACTAGGAACTATGAATGATTTAGATAAAAGCATAGATAGTTTTGATTTAGCACTTAGAAGACGTTTTATATGGCAAGAAATGACATGTGATTATGATGTAATAAAAAATGAAATTTATGCCAGTAATAACGAAGAATACGCACAAGCTTGTAAAAAATTAAACGATAAAATTAGTAAAGACATAGGTGAAAAGTATCAACTTGGGCATTCTTATTTTCTAAAAATTGAATTTAAAAATGATGAGATTAAAGATAGTGATATGAAAAAACTTTTTAGCAACCGCTTTGAAGCGCTTTTAAAAGAGTATTTAAGAAGCGAATATAGTGAAAAAGAAATACAAACTCACCTAGATAATTTAAAAAAACTTTTTGTTATAGAAAAAAACGATGATAAAAATAAATGATAATAGCTTTATAGAAATAGATCAAAAATCTTCAAGAATACAAGATTTTGATTTGTATTTTGAAGATTTTATAAAAAATGGAAATTTCTTTTCTTTTTTCAATGATGATGAAAAAATTTTAAGCAAAAATACTAAAAATCCTATCATTTCATTACGAACGATTGAGGAAAACAAAAAACAAATCACTAGTGGAAATTATATAGGAAAAATTTCTTATAATGGTTTGGAAGTTGAGATCAATTCACGCTTTGGCAAGAAGTTTTTAGAAAGAATGCTAAATTTTGCTAATGACGTATTTGTCGATGATGTGAGTATTTATCAAGATGTAAAAAAAGAAAGCAATATAAGTGAGTTTATACTTTTTTATATCTTTGTGCAAAAACTTGAAAAAAGTTTTTTGATAGGTTTGCCTAAAAATTATCAAAGTAAAAAATACAACGATTTGCGTTTTAAGGGAAATATCGATATGGTTGAATTTATAAAACACAATATCCCTTTAAAAGCAAAGGTTGCTACAAAAACAAGAGAGCAAATAGAAGATGTGCATATTATTAATGTATTATATAAAGCATTAGAAGTCATAGAAAAGAAAAATTCAAACTTTTTAAAAAATGTAAAGCATATAAAAACTTATCTAGTGCAAAATAAAAGCGAACATTGCTTTATAAAAGAAAGTTTAAACAAAGCTTTTTCTAGTAAAGCTTTGAGAAATCAAAACTATCAAAACTACAAAGAGCTTTTAAAATATGCAAAAATGATCATAGAAAGTCAAAATTTCACTAGTAAAAATAAAAATGATCAAAAAAGTTATGGATTTATTGTTAATGTAGCAGAGCTTTTTGAAATTTATATGAGTAAGCTTTTAAGAAATAATTTTGAAGAATACATGCTTGATTCTCCAAAGCTTGAAATTTATAAAAATAGCTTTTATAAACGCTATATAATACCCGATATTGTTTTGTCTAAAGATGATGCATTCATGGTTTTTGATACTAAATATAAAAGAATGAAAATGGAAGGTAGAAGCCAAAATGGTATGGGGGATTTAGACAGAAATGATTTATTTCAAATTCATACTTATATGGGGTATTATCAAAAGATAGGCAAAGTGCTTTTAGGTGGGCTTTTATATCCTATGCAAGAATTTGAAAAAGAAAAATGCCATAGTGAAAATTCTATCCTTTCAGATGAATATCAATTTATAGTTGATGGAATTTTTCTTAAAGATTGTCAAAATCCAGATAAAGAAATCACTCTTGAGTATATTATCCAAAAAGAAGCGCAATTTATAGAAAGGATCAAAGAGCTACTAAAACAATCATTTTAGTAGCTTAACAAAAGAAATTTTTCTTTCTATATCCTCGTGAGTAATAGAGTTATTTCTAGTTTATAGGGTTTAAATTTTTTGCGCTAATATTGGCAAATAAAATATCCAAACTCACATCTAAAAGTTTTTTCAAGCCTTTTGAAAATCATAATCTTTTAAGTAAAAATTATTTCTTATTGAAATTCTATATTGTTTTACTCTTTAATGTAAAATAATCTTTATATGTAATGTCTTTAATGCTATATAAAAACTTATGTGTCTTGTTCTTTGGAGTATTATATTCACAGTTTATTTTATTAAATTTTTGTCTTTCTATCCGAGTTTTGATTTTTGTATTTTTTATAAAAGTTTGTTGGTATGAGTTAGAATGTGTTTTATGGTTTGAAGCATTTTTAATCCTTTTTTTGAATAATTTGAAAAATCATGGATAAAAAACAGATAATAGCAGTCTATCTTTTTGTAGTATAATTGTGAAATATCTAAAGGGTAAAAATGGAAATTAAAGAATTTGTTAAAGAATTGTTGAAGATTAATGATAAATTTGAAGATAATACTAAAAAAGGCATGAGTGATATAAATATTTTTGAAGCTTTGGGAGTTGAGTATAAAGAAAATTATCATTCTAAATTTATAGCTTATTTGATCGATCCGCATGGTGATCATTATCAAGAGCTTTTTGCAAATGAGTTTTTAAAAAAGCTTGGAGGATATACAAAAGCTAAGAAATTTAAAAATCTTACAGCTTATGATATAGAAAGCGTAGAAACAGAAGCTTGTATAAAAGATAGTAGAAGAATTGATATACTCATAAGTTTAAAAGATAAAAGATATATCATCATGGAAAATAAACTTTATGCAAAAGATCAACCAAATCAACTCAAAGATTATGTAAAACACATAAAAGAAAAAGTTAAAACCATAGATGATTTTCACGAAAATATACTTACTATCTATTTGCATAAAAATGAAGATGTTGAACCTAGCAAGTATAGCTTAGGCGTAAGAAATGGATTTAAAATAAGTGATGATCTTATATATGATAGCTCTGATAAAAAAATGAGTTATTATTTAAAATTAGACTATAAATGGATAAAAAAGTGGATTAATACTTGTATAGGCGTATGTGAGAATAAAATCAAAAACTATGAGATTGAAAAAGAATTTAAAAATGATATGCAAAATGTGATTTTTACTTTAAATCAATATAAAAACATTTTAGAATGGTATATAACAGATGAATATGTAGCTAGGGATTATGTATTAAATTTTCTAAAAGAAGATAAAGAAAATTTAAAAAATACTATGGCTTTGTATAGATATACCAAAAACAAAAGAGATTTTAAAGATGTAGATTGCGATAAGTATAAAAAAGCAAAAGAAATAGTAAAAGAGAAATGGGATGAAATTTGTGAAGAATTGGTAAGTGAATTTTTTGATAATCTTGAACAAGAATTTGAAAAAGAACAAGCTATATATGGCGAAGAATGGTTTGGATATAGGCTTGATGAGAAAAGGTTTAATCGTGATTGGTTTGATTTTTATCCAAAAATTTATGAAGATGATAATGGTGTGTGGCCTAGCGTGGGTGTTTATTTTGGAAAAAGTGATTATGGTAATTTTGGATTGACTTTTAAAATGAATTATATTGAAGAAGAGGAAAAATATAAAGAATGCATAAAGTATTTTCAAAACTCAGATATAAGAAATGATGGTATCCGCAAAAGTGGTGATCATTATTACTATGATGAATTTAATAATTTTAACTTTAAAGAAAACTATGCTTTTATATACTGGCTAATAAATAATCATGGCAATTGGATGGTAGAATTTTCTAAAATTTTAGAAGAGTTTTTAAATAAAGAAACCATAAAAAACACTTTAGAAAATATAAACAATGAATTAAAACCAAACAAATAAGCAATCATTTACTTATTTGATCAAGGTATTCTCCAACTACTTCTTTAACTTTATTTGCTATAAAATCAGGTTCTAAAACTTTTACATAAGGTATGTAATAATACACCAAAGGTAAAATTTCCATTTCATGAGTTATCTCAAGCTCTATTTCTATAGAGCCATCTTTGTCTTTACCGGTGATGATTTGTGAATTTAAGGGTTTTCTTTCAAAATATTTTCGTACCGGATCTTCCACTAAAAGTCTTACTGTAAAAGGCTTATCAAGATTAAACCATATAGAATTTACTTTTTGAAGTTTTACTTCTAAGCTTTCATCGGTTTGAAAATACTCTTGGGTTAAGGTGATGTTTTGTATATTTTTTAAATAAAATTTTTTGAAAATATCACGTTTTTTCATATCAAAAGCAAGCAAATACCAAAACCCACTAAAAAAAGCTAATTTTAGAGGTTTTACTTGGAAAAGTTTATTTTCATATTTAAAGACAATTTGTTTTTTAGTATTAATGGCTTGTTCAAGAATTTGAAAATTGCTTAAGTCTTTTTCTTCTAGCTTTTCTGCATCTAGGCTAGTATGGATAGGATTAGAGATGATTTGAGAAAGTTTAGAAAGTAGGGGGTGAGCTTTAGCATAAAAGCTGTTTCCGGCACTTTTTGCCATGGTATCAAGCACTTCAAGGATTATTTTTTCATCATCTTGCCCTTGAGTGTCTTTGCTTGTGTCAATGCGCCACTTCCTCCCGTTTTTAATAAGCCCCATAGGTTCAAAAACCCCTTGCATATCTCTTTTTATGGTTTTAGCACTTACATTGAGTTCTTGCGCTAGTTCTTTTATGGTTATGCCATTTTCAGATTTTACTAATTTTTCATATAAAACTTCAAGGCGTGTTAGTTTGGAATTTGCGATGTATTTTTTAAGATCTTTCATAATTTTTCTCTAATTTTTAAAAAATATTAACAAGAATTGCTTTATAAATAAATAAAGTCTAATCAACAAATATTGTTTGAAAATAAAAGTTTGAAAGATAAATAACACTCAGGAGTAAAAACAAATGGTGCCCGAGGTCGGACTCGAACCGACACAAGGTTGCCCTTACCAGATTTTGAGTCTGGCGCGTCTACCAGTTTCACCACTCGGGCTTTTGTGTAAGAATTTAATTTTATTTAAGAGTTGAGATTATACTAAAAAAATATTAAAAAAAAATAAAATATTTCGTATGAAAAATTAAATTAGCTTTAAATTTTGGAACTTTTTTTGCTTATAAATCCTTAAAAATTATTTGCGGAGCAAAATTATGAGAATTAGTAATCAGTATAATTTCTACACATCTATACAAAACTACACCGATGGACAGTCTTTGTTAAATAAATACAATTTGCAACTTCAAACCGGTCAGCTTATTCAGCATTCTTGGGAAAATGCAAACATTTATATCAATGGTTCAAGATTAGAATATGAAATGGCTAATATCAATCAAGTGATTCAAGGCACCCAAGCGGCCATGGAGATGACAAAAAACACTGATACAGCTTTGAAAAATATCACAGAGCTTTTGGAAAAATTTAAAACACTTTTAACTAAAGCTGCAAGTGATGGTAATTCTCAAGAGTCTAGGGAGGCTATCGCAAAAGAATTGCAACTCGTGAGAGATTCTATTGTAAATATTGCAAATACTAGCATTAATGGGCAGTATTTATTTGGTGGATCAAATAGCGCAAATAAGCCTTTTGATAAATATGGAAATTATTCTGGTAACAAAGATAATATTTTTGTAGTAAGTGGCGCAGGGACTCAAATTCCTTATAATATCCCGGGTTGGGATTTATTTTTTAAGCCTGATTCAAATATTAATAAAATCATCTCAACCAATGTTTCATTTACAGATGCACGCTATCCAGACAAAAAAGAATACATTACCGGTGAGTCTTTATTTTCTCATGTGATAGGACAAAATTATGTCCAAAATGGTAAACTCGATCCAGATAAACATTTTGACAGTAGCTACGATGATAAACTTCCTTTTCCGCATTCATCAATGTATGTTCAAGGGGTAAGACCTGATGGAACAAGCTTTAAGGCCACTTTAGATATAGACCCTGATGCGAAAATAGATAATGTGTTAAATAACATAGGTAAACTATATGGTAACACAGAAGGCAACAAAGTAGTAGATGTAACGATTAACGATAGTGGTCAAATTGAAATCAAAAGCTTAAAAGAAGGAAGTAGTTCTTTAGATTTTCATGCAGTTGCTATGACCCCGCAGCTTCAAGATGCAGAGCAAATTAAAGCTTTAAGTGAAGCTGCAAAGAATGAAGGTATCAGCATGAAAGATGTGACCGATCGTATTATGCAAGCCGCACATGGAGGGAATTTAAATAACACAAGAAGTCCGGTTACTATTGAAGTAAACGGTGAGCAATTTACCGTAGATATACACAAAACAGACTTTATAAAAAGCAATATCAATGGCAATAAAACCAATGGAGCTGATTTTGATGTGCCTTTTGAAAAAGATGGTAATACTGTTTTTGGTAATGTTTCTCAAGTGGTGAAAGGAACAAGCGAATACGCAACAGATAGTACAAAGCTTAGCGAAGTAGTTGCAAATGCCAATGGTAGCATGGATGGTCAGCAACTCCAAATGGAGATTACTTCTAAAAGTGGTCAAACTTATGAAGTGACTGTAAATTTAGAAAATTCATTAGTTAGTTTGACAAGACCTGATGGAACTTTGATTCAAATTCCTTTTATGAGCGCTGATCCAAATAATCCTAGCAATATAAGCTCAACTAATCCTGAAGATATTACTTATGGGCAATTAAATGATATCATAGGTATGATAGCTTCTGATAATATTCCAGAAACTACACTTGTACCTGTAAATGCTGATAATTTTAAAGAGTATCAAAAGTTAGTCTTAAATTCTAGAGATAGTGTTGAAGTTGGTATGGATTATAAGGGTCGTATCAGTATTACTGATAAATTTTCAAGTAACACCAACATCGGAGTAACTATAAAAGATTCTAACTCAAACAGTGGCTTTCCTCCAGCAGGAACCACGGTAAATGGTTCGGGTTTTGTCTTTAGTGCAAACAATTCTTTGACAATTGATGATCCAAATATTGATCTAATTAAAGATTTAGATGAGATGATCGATGCGGTTTTAAATGGTACCATGAGAGCTGATTCAGAAGGGAGTGATCCTAGAAACACAGGTTTGCAAGGAGCACTAGAGAGAATTGATCATTTGCAAGAGCATGTTAGAAAAATGCAAACTACCATTGGTGCATACACAAATAATATAGAAGAAACTAACAAAAGAATGACTTTTTTAAATATCAATGTGGCTTCGATTAAAACAGGGATTACTGATGCTGATTATGGGCAAACCTATATGCAATTTATGCAAACCATGGTTTCATACCAAGCAATGCTTTCAGCAACTTCTAAAATTTCTCAAATGAGTTTGTTAAACTACTTATAATTTTTGATATAATAGCTTTTTTTCTTTATAAAGGATGTGTTATAAAAAAAGAAGCTATTTTTCTCATTTCTAATATATGTATTTTTTATTTTTGTTTAAGTGCTTTGATACCTGATCAAGCTTTGGTAAGCATTATAGGGTACTCTTTAGCAAAGCTTAGTTATTTTTTATTTGGCTCGTTAACCAAATTTTATCCTTTTGTCTTTTTTTGGTTTAATTATCTTTTGTATAAAAATGACTATAATTTCGACTTAATAGAGCGTAGGTTTAGTGTGGCGGTATTTGCTTGTATACTTGCTTCGCTAATTTTTGCTTCGGTTTTTTTACAAGATAAAGGCTACATAGCTTCAGCTATGTTTGTGATTTTAAATGGTCTTTTTGGAAAAATAGGTAGCTTAGTGCTAGTGATTTTATTACTTGCTTTTGCTTTTAGTATTTCTTTTCCGCAAATCATAAAAGATGTGTTTAAAATAGAGCTTGACTTTGATTTTTATCTGAAGCTTGAAACTTTAATTAAAAATAAAATTTTCGGCTTTTTTGGTGGCGATAAATATGAAAATGAAACCAAAGAAGAGCAAGAAAAACTCAAACAAGAGCTTTTGATCAAAGATAAAGAAGAAGTAGTAAAGACAACGCAAGTGGAGCCAGCACAAGTGGTTCAGCAAAATAAGAAATTTAATCTTGATGATCTAAAAAATCAAGAACTAGAAGAAGTTGTCGTTAGTGAAGAAGATAAAAAGCTAGGTTCAAGTTACATCCATGAGCTTTCAGAGCCTATCGCAAATTTTGCACAAAAAGCAAGTAAAATAAATATAAAGGAAGATGAAATGACGCCTGAAGAGTATTTGTCAAAATATAAAAATAAAAGTGAAGATATTTATACTCAAACTTTAAAAAGTAAAAACCTAGATGAACCAAGTTATAAAAGACGCAATATAGATTTAAATGAAAACAAAGAAGAATTAAACGAAGATAATACTTTGTTTGCTAAAGAATTAAAAGAGCGCGAGCAAATGTTGCAAAAGGCTAAATTGCTTGAAGAATACAAGGCATTGCAAAAAGAAAAAATACTCGAAGAGTTGAATGAGGATTTTAAAAAAATCGAAGAATTAAATGCCATAGAGGCGCAAAAAGAAGCTGAATTTAAAAAAATACAAACTAAAAATAACTTCCTAGGTGTTAAAGAATTTAAAGATGAGGATTTTATCCCGCAAAATGAAGTTAAAGAATTAGACTTTAGCGAAGATGATTTTGTTAAGCCTACTAGCATAGAGGAGTTAAGAGGTAAAAAAAACTATGAAACTCCTTTTGTGGTAGAAGAAGTAAAAAATGATATTTATGAGGAAAAAAATACGCCTGAAGTTTATCAAAAACCTACTATAGAAGTTGTTGAAAATAAAACACATCATTCAATTACCAACGAAGTTAGCGAAAATAAAGCATTATTAAAAGATCTTGATTTTGGAAATTTTGAAAAGCCAAAGGATTTTACTTTACCACCTTTGGATTTTTTAACTATGCCAAAAGAAGGTAAAAGTGAAATCAATGAAGAAGAAATCGATAGAAAAATTTATGATTTATTGGAAAAATTAAGACGCTTTAAGATAGGTGGCGATGTAGTTAGAACCTATACAGGACCTGTTGTTACTACTTTTGAATTCCGCCCTGCAGCTGATGTAAAGGTGAGTAAAATTTTATCTTTGCAAGATGATTTAGCTATGGCTTTAAAGGCACAAACTATAAGAATTCAAGCCCCAATACCAGGTAAAGATGTGGTTGGTATAGAGGTACCAAATGAGCAAATCGACACGATTTATTTAAGAGAAATTCTAGAAAGCGATGTGTTTAAAAACTCTAGCTCGCCTTTAACTATAGCTTTGGGTAAAGATATAGTAGGTGATCCTTTTGTGACAGATCTTAAAAAACTTCCTCATCTTTTAATAGCAGGAACAACAGGAAGTGGTAAAAGTGTGGGGATTAACTCCATGCTTTTATCTTTGCTTTATAGAAATTCGCCAAAAACTTTAAGACTGATGATGATAGACCCTAAGATGCTTGAATTTAGCATTTATAATGATATACCACATTTGCTTACCCCGGTTATCACTGATCCTAAAAAGGCGGTTAATGCATTATCAAATATGGTAGCTGAAATGGAGCGAAGATACCGCTTGATGGCTGATGCAAAAACTAAAAACATCGAAAATTATAATGAAAAAATCAAAGAACAAGGCGGGGAGATCTTGCCATTTATCGTGGTGATTATCGATGAGTTGGCTGACTTGATGATGACAGCAGGTAAAGATGTGGAGTTTTATATAGGTCGCTTAGCGCAAATGGCAAGAGCTAGTGGAATTCACTTAATCGTAGCTACTCAACGCCCTTCAGTAGATGTAGTCACTGGGGTTGTAAAAGCAAATTTACCAAGTAGAATTTCTTATAAAGTAGGGCAAAAAATAGACTCTAAGGTTATTTTGGATTCTATGGGTGCTGAGAGTTTGTTAGGACGTGGGGATTGTTTATTTACTCCCCCTGGTATGAGTGGTTTGGTGCGTTTACATGCTCCTTTTGCAAGTGAAAATGAAATCGAAAATATCGTAGAATTTTTAAAAGCTCAACAAGTAGTTGAATACGATGAAAGCTTTTTGAAAGATGATAGTCAAGATGGGGTTTATAAAAGAAGTGAAATAGATGATGGGGAGTTAGATGAGCTTTATGAAGAAGCAAAAGCAGTGATTTTAGAAGATAGAAAAACAAGTATTTCTTATCTGCAAAGACGCTTAAAAATAGGCTATAACCGCGCAGCAAACATCATAGAACAACTTTCTCAAATGGGTGTTTTAAGTGAACCTGATGCAAAAGGGCAAAGAGAAATTTTATAATTAATTTCTTATTGCCTTATTATGTTCTTTTAAAGTAGAGGTAAAAATATGTTTATTGGTTTTTTTATCTCTTACAAAATATAAATACTCTGTTTTGGCAGGAAAAATTGCCGCTTTAATCGCTTCAAAAGATACGTTACACACTGCTTCTTTTGGTATACCACTGAATTTGTAAGTATTATAAGAGCTATTGTCTGATCTTATTCTTTGTGGGGTAACTTTTTCATGAGAGTACTTTCCGTAGTTGAGTGTTCCATCCATTTGAAGCTTCATGCCTTTTTTTAAGCGATTTCTAATCACTGATGAGATGATAGGCATTTCTTCATTATCTGCTGCCTCTTTTTGAATAATGGAAGCTATAATAATGTATTCATGCCATTTTTTTTCATTATATTCTCTAAAAATTTTAAAAGAAAGTTTTTTAAATTCATTAGTAGAATAAGCTAAAAGATATTTTACTAAAAGCTCTTCTGTAATGCCTTTTGGAATCTTATAAGTTTCAGGAAAAAGCATACCTTCTTTAAAAGGACTTTGCTTGTGAAATTCTTGCATTAAAGTTTTAGCGTTTAAGTTAAGCTTAGGGGCTAATTCGTGAAAGAATATTTCTGTGGTTTCTCCAGGAATGAGCGTAATGGTTTCAAGTGCTGCTTTAGCGATGGTAAGTTTGTGTAAAAATTCAGCTCGGTTGAGTGTATTTGTGCCTATATTGATCCAACCAGATTGAGGATGGCCTAAAAAATACAAAGTGTATTTATCAATACTGCTCATTTTATAGTTATTTTTATCTAATTGCGTTATAATCTTACTTACAGAACCTTGTGGTATAAAAACCACGGAGTTTGTTTTTATAGGTAAGAGTAGATAGTAAAAAATGGATAAAAGAAAAATTAAAATAAAATCACAACATATTAAAAAAATTCTTAAATTTTTAGCATTGCCTATTATTTTTTTCATAGCTTTGTTTATTTACCTCAAAAATGGAATTTATATAGAAAAAATCGAGATTGCTTCTATAAATTTGGAGAAATTATATATTAAATTAGATAAAAAACTTATTTTAAATGCAAAAAAAGTTACTATTAATTCACACAATCAAAAGGGGCAAAATGATACTAGCGCAAGTAAAGCTATTAAGATTATAAAAGATGTGAAGTATTTGTATTGGTTTTTTCAAGAAGTAAGCATTGGAGAAATTTTAGTCAATAATTATCCAGTAGAGTTTGTATACAAAAATGATTTGTTTTTTGTCAATGGTGAGGATTTGTTGATTAAGCTTAATTTAAAAGTTGATGATAAAAAAATTCAAGTTGATGTAAGCAATTTTCTTCTAAAAGATTATGATCTTAATGTTATGGGCGCTTTAATGGTAAATCCCAAAACCAAATTTTATACATTTAGGGGTAAACTTGAAAGCGATTTTTTAAAAAGTGATGTTAAATTTTCGCTCAAAAGAGAAGAAATTGCATATGAGTTAAAAAATATCAGCACAAATAATATTTCTAAAATCTTTCATATTCTTACAGAAAATGGAGTGAAGCTCCCGGCTAACTTGGATCTTTGGGTGGGAGGCAAGGTTAAAGCAGATTTTTATTTTATCGAAGAATTAAATGGTTTTGCGGATTTTGGAAAGCATAGGTATTATTTAGATGATATAAAAGCTAAGGGTTATGTGAATAATCTAAGAGTGGTATTGGATAAAGGAATTGATCCTATTGTTAGTCCTTTTGTAAGACTTGATTTTGCTAAACAAAGACTTGATTTTAATTATGATAAATTGTGTTTTAATAGTTACAATCTAGCTCAAAGTAAAGTTTATATCACCAATATGCTTAATGATAAAGCAGGGATTGATATCCATCTTAAAAGCAACAACACAAGGGCTGATTATAGGGTTAATCAAATTCTACGCCTTTATGATATAAAGTTACCTTTCTTGCAAAACAATGGTATCACGAAAACTGATTTAACCTTAAAAATACCTTTTGAACATCCTGAAAAACTTACATATAGAGGAAATTTTGATATTGTAAATTCTAATATTAACATTAGCGATTTTAAAATCATTCAGGCTAATGTAAATTTAGAAAAAGACAAAGTAAAAATCAACAATGCACGTGTGCAAAGCAAACTCATCAATGGGGATTTTAATGCTAGTGTAAATTTAAAACAAAAAAAAGGAGAATTTAAAACTTATATAACAAGCTTAAAACTTCCACAAGATAGTTTAAAAATAGAAGATAAATTTTTAAATTTAGATCTTGATTTTGATCATAATATCAGTTTGTATAATAAAGAACTAACAACTACTTTGTTTTTTGATCAAGGTTTTTCGGTATATGTTGCTAAACTTGCAAAATATAAAGAATACTCTAATCTCATGCAAAAAAACAATGTCCACGATGGAGAATTGTCTTTAAAAACGGTTAATTTTGATGATTTTGATGTAGATATTAATAATACAACTTTTGAATCTTTTTTACTTTATAAGGACAACAATCCTTATGAGTATGATAGCTTTAGTGTAAATATCAAAGGTGATGATTTTAATCTTACTAGTGCAAGCGGTAGCGTTTTAGCACAAAAAGAAAGCGATGATGTAAACATAACTTTAAATAATGTAAATTTGTTAATCTCACAAAATGATACCGAAAACACCTTGAGTGATCTTGAGGGGTTGAATTACTATATCAATGCAAAAAATATTGATCTTATTTTAAAAGATTTTAACAAAACTTTAGATTTTGATCAATTTAGTGCAAATGTAAAAAAAGATTTTGTAAAAGCGCAGGCAAATCGCGGTGAATCTAAATTTAACTTTTTATTAAAAGAAAATCAAATGCAAATTAGAGCTTTGAAAATGGATGATGATTTTTTAAATACCTTTATGCGACAAAATGCTTTTGAAAAAGGCGAATTTAACCTTTATATAGATGGCAATAGTACGGATTTTTTTAAAGGAAAGTTTTTGTTTAAAGATACATATTTAAAAGATCTTAAATTTCATCAACAGCTTTTAAGTTTTATAGATACTATACCAAGTTTGCTTTTATTTAAAGCCCCAACTTTCAATGAAAAAGGTTTTAGTATTGAAAATGCAGGTGTGAGTTTTAGTAGAAAAAAAGATCTTTTTGAAATCGATGCGCTTAATTTCAATGGAGATAGTGCAGATATTTTAGGTCAAGCTAAGGTGAATTTAAGAAGTGGTCAAGTTGATGGTTTATTAGAGCTAAGAACATTAAAATCAGCTAGTTCTGTGATCTCTAAAGTGCCAATTATTAACCAGATTATCTTAGGAAAAGATAGACAAATTAGTACACAAATTAAATTAGGTGGAACGCTAGATAACCCTGAGTTTAAAACTCAGCTGATTGCACAAAGCTTACAGCTTCCATATCATTTGATAAAAAATATTTTCGAGCTACCGGCAAATTTAGTAAAATAACTACAAAAGGAGTGACAATGAAAATCACTATCATAGGTGCTGGAAATGTTGGTGCAAGTGTAGCTTATGCATTGATTTTAAGAGAGTTAATTAGCGAGCTTGTTTTGGTTGATATTAATAAAGATTTGCTTCTTGCAAGAGAATTGGAACTAAGCCAAAGCATTGCAGCGTTTAATTTTGATATAAAAATTACTTGTACGAGTGATTATAAATATACTAAAAATTCTCAAGTGGTTATCTTTAGTGCGGGTGTGGCTAGAAAAGAAGGGTAAAGTAGAGATGAATTGTTTATGATAAATTCTAAAATAATGCTCGAATGCGCACAATGCATTAAACAATATAATCAAGATCCATTATTTATCATAGTTAGTAATCCGGTGGATTTTTTACTTAATACTCTTTATGAAAGTAAGCTTTTTAGATCAAATAAAATTATCGCTATGGCAGGGGTATTAGATAATGCAAGATTTAAATACGAGCTAAGCAAAAGATTAAATTTAAAAACATCAGAAGTAGATACTAAATTAATAGGTTTTCATAATGACAGTATGGTTTTGGTCCAATCACAAAGTAAAGTTAAAAACAAAGCCTTAGATGAAGTGTTAAATGCACAAGTTATCGCTCAAATAGAGCATGAAGTCAAAACAGGCGGTGCTAAGGTGATTAAACACTTAAAAACTTCAGCATATTTAGCTCCAGCAAGTGCTTGTGTGAGAATGATAGAAGCTTTAAAAAGTGGAGAATTTTTACCTATGAGTGTGATTTTAAATGGTGAGTATGGCTTATACGGAAAAGCTTTTGGGGTTATGGCAAGAATCAGTCTTGAGGGTGTGCTTGAAACTTTAGAATTGAAATTAAGTGAGTATGAGCAATTAGCTTTAGAAAAATCTTTCATTCAATACAATTACAAATGATATATTAGGAGTTACTACTCCTAATGTTACTTTGTGTGATAAAACTTCAATTGTTTTATTTTATCTTTCAAATAATACTTATTCATGCTATAAATTCGCTATAATAAAAAGTTTGTTTTAAAAATAATTTTTTGATAAAAAATCATTAAAAATGACAAAAAGAGAAAGGATTATTAATGATTGCTCCAGAAAATACGCCAGTTTGGGTTGATGAAGCAAGGTGTAAAGCTTGTAACATTTGTGTTAGTTATTGTCCGGCTGGAGTTTTAGCAATGAGAGATGAGGCTAGTGCGGTTTTAGGACAAATGATAGAGGTGGTTCATCCTGATTCTTGTATAGGCTGTAGCGAGTGCGAAAGCCACTGTCCTGATTTTGCAATTTTTGTTGCTAAGAGAGATGAGTTTAAATTCGCAAAGCTTACACCTGAAGCCAAAGAGAGAGCTTTAGCAGTCAAAGAAAATAAATACAAAAAACTAAATGCTTAGGAAAAACAATGAGAGAGATTATATCAACAGGAAATGTTTTAGTAGCAAAAGCTGCAATTGATTGTGGCTGTAAATTTTTTGGTGGTTATCCGATTACCCCAAGTTCTGAAATAGCGCATGAGCTAAGCCATATGTTGCCAAAAAATGATGGTACTTTTATTCAGATGGAAGATGAAATTTCAGGTATTAGCGTGGCTTTGGGTGCTTCAATGAGTGGAGTTAAGTCCATGACAGCAAGTAGTGGCCCTGGAATTTCTTTAAAAGCTGAACAAATTGGTTTAGGTTTTATAGCAGAAATTCCACTAGTAATTGTAAATGTTATGAGAGGTGGACCATCAACAGGACTTCCAACAAGAGTTGCGCAAGGAGATTTATTTCAAGCAAAAGCTCCAACACACGGTGATTATGCGAGTATAGCTTTAGCTCCTGCTTCATTAGAAGAGGCTTATACTGAAACCATTAGAGCTTTTAATTTGGCAGAAAAATACATGACACCGGTATTTTTACTTTTAGATGAAACAATAGGACATATGAATGGTAAGGCAAAATTACCTGATTTGGAAGAATTAAAAATCATCAATCGTAAAAAATTTACTGGCGATAAAAAAGACTATAAACCTTATGCAGCAGGGGAAAATGAAGCTGCGACACTTAATCCTTTCTTTGAAGGTTATCGCTATCATATCACAGGGCTTCATCATGGAGATATTGGTTTTCCAACTGAAGATGGGGCGATTGTAGATAAAAATATGAAAAGATTGTTTGGTAAGATTAAAAACAATACAGATGAAATTTGTACTTATGAAGAATTTATGTGCGAGGACGCGGAGTTTTTAATTATTGCTTATGGTAGCGTTGCAAGAGCAGCTAAAGAGGCTATTTTAAGACTTAGAGAAGAGGGTTTGAAAGTAGGTCTTTTTAGACCAATCACGCTTTATCCGGTTGCTGAGAAAAAAATCGCTGAAGTGGTGTCGCGATTTAACAAAGTAATGGTAAGTGAGTTAAATATGGGGCAATATTTAGAAGAAATTCAAAGAGTGAGCAAAAGAAATGATTTTATTAGCTTACACCGTGCAAATGGACGTCCTATAACCCCAAGTGAAATTATTGCTAAAGTAAAGGAGAATATGTAAAATGGCTTTTAATTATGATGAGTATTTAAGAGTAGATAAGCTTCCTACTCAATGGTGCTGGGGTTGTGGAGATGGTGTTGTTTTAAAAGCTATTATCAGAGCAATCCAAAAACTTGGTTGGAATATGGACGATGTATGTTTGGTTTCAGGTATAGGTTGTAGTGGCAGGATGAGTTCTTATGTCAATTGTAACACAGTACATACTACTCATGGTAGAGCTATCGCCTATGCTACTGGGATTAAACTTGCAAATCCTAAAAAACATGTAATCGTAGTAAGTGGAGATGGTGATACTTTGGCAATTGGTGGAAACCATACTATCCATGGTTGTAGAAGAAATATAGATATAACACATATTTTGATCAATAACTTCATCTATGGTCTTACTAATTCACAAACCTCGCCAACTACTCCACAAGGTTTTTACACTGTAACAGCACAAGCAGGTAATATTGATCCTAATTTTGATGCTTGTGAGTTAACTAAAGCCGCAGGAGCTTCTTTTGTAGCAAGAACAAACGTGATTGAAGCAAATAAGCTTGAAAATATTATTTTTAAAGCTTTATCACATAAGGGTTATAGTTTTGTTGATGTATTCTCAAACTGCCATATCAATTTAGGTAGAAAAAATAAAATGGGTGAAGCAGTTAGTATGCTTGATTGGATTAAAAACCGCTGTGTAGATAAGTCTAAATTTGAACAACTTGATTTAGAGCAAAAAGCGGATAAATTTCCTACGGGGATTTTACATCAAGATGAAAGCAAAGCAGAATACTGCGAAGCATATGAAGAAGTTAGAAGAGCCTTAAAAGAAAAAAGAATGGTTGATTTAGGAGCGCTAAAATGAAATTTCAATTAAGATTTTGCGGAGAAGGTGGTCAAGGGGTAATCACCGCTGGTGAAATTCTAGCTAAAGCTGCGATCAAAGAAGGGCGCAATGCTTTTAAAGCTTCTACTTATACATCTCAAGTAAGAGGTGGGCCAACCAAAGTTGATATTATTATCGATGAAAACGAGATCTTCTTTCCGTATGCAGTAGAAGGCGAGGTAAGTTTTATGCTTTCAACTGCACACAAGGGATATCAAAGTTTTAAAGATGGAGTAGCTGCAGGTGGTATTATAGTGATAGAACCAAATTTGGTTCACCCAAGCAAAGAAGATTATGCCAAATGGAAAATTTTTGAAATTCCTATTATTACTATAGCTAAGGAAGAAGTAGGTAATGTAGCCACTCAATCAGTTGTTGCCTTAGCTATCGCTGCTTATATGAGTGAGTGTATTGATATCGAAGCTTTAAAACAAACCATGCTTGATATGGTACCCGCAAAAACTAAAGAAGCAAATGCTAAGGCCTTTGATTTAGGCATAGAATACGCTAAAAAAGCCCAAGTAGTTTCTTGATTTTCAAGAAACTCCTCTTGTAAAAATATATTTATCAAATTATCGTTATAATATTTTCCATTTTTCAACAAAAAGGTAAAATAATGAAAGAGCTAAATGGCTCGCAAATGATTTGTGAAGCACTAAAAGAAGAGAATGTTAAGGTTGTTTTTGGTTATCCTGGTGGAGCAGCTTTAAATATTTATGATGAAATTTACAAGCAAACATATTTCAAACATATTTTAGTAAGACATGAACAAGCAGCTTTGCATAGTGCTGATGCATATGCGAGAATGAGTGGGGAAGTAGGCGTAGCAGTAGTGACAAGTGGACCTGGTTTTACCAATACAGTTACAGGTTTGGCTACCGCTTATAGCGATTCTATCCCTTTGGTTTTAATTTCAGCTCAAGTTGCAACTTCTTTGATAGGAACAGATGCTTTTCAAGAAATTGATGCTATAGGTATTTCAAGACCTTGCGTGAAGCATAATTATTTAGTGAAAAATATTGAAGAATTACCTAGAATTTTAAAAGAAGCTTTTTATATTGCCACAACAGGTAGAAAAGGGCCTGTGCATATTGATATACCTAAAGATGTTACTGCAGCTATGGGTATTTGGGATTATCCTAAAGAAATTTCCATGAAGACTTATAAGCCTACTTACAAGGGAAATATTAAGCAAATTAAAAAATTAGTTAGCTTGATAAAAAATTCCCAAAAACCTTTATTTTACTTGGGTGGTGGATGTATAGCATCTAATGCTAGTGATGCATTAAGAGAATTAATTCATTTTTGTCAAATTCCTGCAGTTGAAACTTTAATGGCATTGGGAACTTTAAGAAGTGATGATGAGCTTAATTTAAAAATGGCAGGTATGCATGGGAGTTACTGTGCGAATATCGCTTTAAGCGAATGTGATTTGTTAATTGCTGTAGGGGCTAGATTTGACGATAGGATTACAGGAAAAACAAGTGAATTTGCAAAGAGTGCAAAAATTGTCCATATTGATATAGATCCAAGTTCTATTTCTAAAATCATCGAAGCACATTATCCTATAGTTGGGGATATTAAAAGTGTGATTATGGATACCTTAGAAGAGTTAAAAAAAGAAAGTTTGGATCAGACTCAGTATCAAGAATGGTTTAAAACTCTACAAAGATATCAGCAGCTATATCCATTAAGTTACGAAGATAATGATGAAGTGTTAAAGCCCCAGTGGGTGATAGAAGAGTGTGCTAGGTTGGCTCCTGATGCGAGAATTATCACAGATGTGGGACAACATCAAATGTGGGTAGCACAATTTTATCCGTTTAATTATGCAAGACAACTTGCAACAAGTGGTGGGCAAGGAACTATGGGTTATTCTCTACCAGCAGCACTTGGAGCTAAATTAGCTGTGGATGAAGAAGTGGTGGTAAATTTTGTTGGCGATGGATCTTTTTTGATGAATATACAAGAGCTAATGACAGCAAGTGCTTATGGTATAAAAGTGATTAATATTATCTTAAATAATTCCTTTTTAGGTATGGTAAGACAGTGGCAAAGTATGTTTTACAAAGAAAGATTTTCTAATACAGACTTAAGTATTCAACCTGATTTTATAGGGATTGCAAGAGGATTTCACTGTGAGGGTTGCAATGTTTTTAGTAAGGAAGAATTTCAAAAAGCTTTTCAAAAAGCTTTAGAATCTGATAAAACCTATGTATTAAATGTAGCGATAGATCGCTATGAAGATGTACTGCCGATGGTGCCAGCGGGTGGAGCGATTTATAATATGATTTTACCTAGTTTCAAAAACAAGGATAAAAAATGAAAAGAAGGGTGATTTCAGTTATCGTGCTAAATGAACACGGGGTGTTATCGCGTGTAGTTGGTCTTTTTTCAGGAAGAGGTTATAATATAGAATCTCTCACCGTGGCTCCACTTGATGATAAGGATTTTTCGAGGATAAACATCGTTACTTTAGGCGATGAAAAAGTTTTCGAGCAAATTATCAAGCAGTTGCATAAGCTCATACCTACTTATAAGGTGATTGATTCAAGTGATTTTATAGAAAAAGAAACAGCATTGGTTAAAATCGCATTAAGTGAAAATTTTGCAGGATTGGATGCTATATTAAAAGCTTACAATGGTAGTGTAACTTATAGTGATGATGAATGTATTATTGTGATGGCGTGTGATGATGCTTGTAATATTGATAACTTTTTAAAAACCATGAAAAAGTATAATCCCATAAGTGTAGTAAGAAGTGGTTCTATTTTAATGGAGGTAAAATGAAAATTAGTGAAATTGCTAAATTTTTAGGCATAGAGTATTGCGGAGATGATATAGAGATTACAGCTTTGAATTCTTTGAATAATGCAAGTTTTACCGAGCTTAGCTATTGTGATGGAGAAAAAAATTCTAAAAAAATAGCTAGTAGTGGAGCAGGGGCTATATTGGTATCTAAAGAATTTGAAAATTTGGTTTCAAAAGATTGCATTAAATTAGTCGTTGATAACCCACATTTATCCTTTGCACTTTTAAGCAAACTTTTTGCTAAGCCTTTGATTGCTAGTGAAAAAAAACAATCTCACATTGCTAAAAGTGCCAAAATCATGCCAAATGTTTATATAGGTGAAAATGTCCAAATAGCTGATCATGTGGTGATAATGGCAGGGGCTTATATAGGGGATAATGTAAGTATAGGCGAGCATACTGTCATTCATCCTAATGTTGTGATTTATAATGATACTAAAATTGGTAAAAAATGTCATTTGTTAGCAAATTGTGTTATAGGTAGTGATGGTTTTGGTTATGCTCATACAAAAAATGGTGAACATTATAAAATTTACCACAATGGCAATGTTATTTTGGAAGATTTTGTGGAAATCGGTGCTTGTACGACAATTGATAGAGCAGTTTTTGAAAGCACTATCATCAAGCAAGGTACTAAGATAGACAATCTTGTTCAAGTAGGGCATAATTGTGAGATTGGAGAAAATTGTCTTATTGTAGCGCAAAGTGGAATTTCAGGTTCGAGCATTTTGGGTAAAAATGTCATCATGGGTGGACAAAGTGCTACAAGTGGTCATTTAGAAATAGGAGATTTTGCTACCATAGCAGCAAGAGGTGGGGTGACTAAAAGCCTTGAGGGTGCTAGAGTGTATGGCGGTTTTCCTATTATGCTTCAAAAAGATTGGTTGAAACTTCAGGCAAAAATTATTTCAGCTTATAGGGATAAACATGAGTAAAAAAATATACAAAAGCATAGAGCTACATGGCAGCAAAAATGGCGAAATTAGCCTTTGTCATCTTGCAAATCCTTATGGAGTAGGGAGTGAAGATGTGTTAAGTATTGGTGTGGCTTTAAAAAAAGAAAGTGGAGTGGATTGGAAAATTCACATTCCTTATGAAAATTTAAAAGAGCTTATTCAAGCACTTCAAGAAATTGAAAAAAGTAGAGCCTAGTTTAAAAACTAGGCGTTTTGATATTTCTTTTTCTTCCTGCTAGTAGTATTAAAATCAAAATGAGCATTGTTAAGATATAAACATAAATAGGTATATTAAAACTATCTCCATTGGCATAAGAATGTAAACCAGAAAGGAAAAAATTTACTCCAAAATAAGTCATTAATATGCTATAAAATGCCAAAATACTAGCACTTGCAAAAGCAAAAATAAAACTAGTTTTAACAATAAACCTTAAGTGTAATACCATGGTATAAACTACAATAGAAATCAAAGCCCAAGTTTCTTTTGGATCCCAACCCCAGTATCTCCCCCAACTTTCATTAGCCCATACTCCACCTAAGAAATTTCCTATAGTAAGCATCGCAAGTCCTATGATCATAGACATTTCATTAATACAATGCAGTTTTAAGATATTTTTATCGATATGATTGTTTTGATTTCTTAAGACAAAAAGGATTAGGCTTAAAATTCCAAGTATAAAACAAAGCGCTAAAAATCCATAACTTGCTGTTATAATAGACACATGAATATTAAGCCAATATGATTTTAAAACAGGAACTAAATTTCCAATTTGTGGATCCATAAAACCAAGATGTGCAACAAAAAGTGCAATCCCTGCTAAAAAACTTGCTCCACATAAGGCTAAGAATGATTTTCTAAAAAACACCACGGCACTTATCGCACATGCAAAAGCTATGTAAACCATGCTTTCATAAGCATTACTCCAAGGAGCGTGATCGCCTACATACCAACGAATGATTAAAGCTAGTGCATGTATTAACACACAAATACTCAAAATAATATAAAAAAACCCATATACCCAAGAAGATAAAGTAGTGTTTTTTAATATAACATAAAAACTCAAAACAAAAAATACAAGTGAAAAACTGATATAAATAAAGGTGAGGTTATCGAAAATATTATAGTGATTTAGCAGTATTTCAAGCTCTATTCTTTCTTTTGATGGTAAAACCTTGCTGCCATAGTGAAGCTGAAAATCTTTTAGAGATTGTAGAATTTCATTTGCATTTTGCCATTGATTGTTTTCAATGCCATTGCGAGTTTGTAAAAAATAATTCACTAAAAGCATTTGTAAGCGCTCAATATCTTCTTTAGTAAAAGGTAAAGCATGCACAGGAGAAAACCATTTTAGACTTTGCTCGTTAACATCAGGTAGTATAGTTAAAGCTTGTCCACTATAAATATAATAAGCGTGATTGATTTTTTCATCCAAGGCGAGTAAGTCTTTGTCTAATTTTGTGCGCTGTGAAGGGGTTTTTCGATTAGCTTCTTCGACATAATTGCTAAGCTTGTATACTCCATCGTCAAAAACATCATCAAATGCAATATGTTTTTCATTGATATTTGTGCCTATTAGTTTTCTTAAGTCTTTAGTTTTAGTAGAGATCATTTTGATTTTTCTAAATTCATTAGGATAAATCATCATGGCTAAAAAGATTTGATCATAGTGTAAATTTAAAAAATCATCTTCTTGGGTGATTTTATGGATAAATTCCATCGCTAAAGTATCTAAAGGTTTTATCCTTCCATTGTGATCTTGTACAAGTAATTTGGCAAAATTTAAAGAATGTGTGTATGAGTTTTTTTGGATATGGGAGATTAAATTTAAAATATCATTTTTATTTTCTTGAGCAAAAAGTGGAGTATGTAAGCCTATAAAGAGTAAAGTTAATAATGTTAAATTTTGTCCTTTTTTAAGATAAGCATTGAGGCGGTGAAATCTTGAATTTTTATCAAATAAAACCCATAAAAATCCTAAGATCAATAAAGTATATCCTATATAGGTTGGAATTTTTCCAGGATCTTTATTGACTGAAAGTATTGTTCCTTGCTCATCTTGATCGTATGAGTTTTGAAAAAATCTATATCCACCATAATCAAGAACATTATTCATAAAAATATCATAGTTTTGATAGATGTGGTTTTTTTCATCTATGATTTTGATTTTTGAAGTATAAGAAGAAGGACTCATAGAGCCTAAGTAGCGCTCTAGTATAAAATCTTCCAAATACAATGCAAAAGGAAGTTCGATTTTTCTTGGACCCCAGTTAATCTCAAAAGCTTTGTTTTGAAAATAAAATGAAGTTGCCACCTTGTCTGTGAAATTTGGATTTAAAGTGATATTTTTATCTTGATTTTGATAATGAATATTTAGTGTTAAGCTCGCAGGTGTTACAGAGTCTTTTTGCGCAGTGTAGTTAATGGAGCTTACGGTTAGCTTTTGATGGCCAAAACTAAAAGTTTTTTGAAAATGTTTCTGACTAAGCGGTGTAAAACTGATGGGAAATTCTACGCTTGTATTGGTATCAAGATCGGTTATTTTTATCAATTCTTCTCTTGTGGCTATGATGTTAGAACTTTGGCTTTCTCTTATATGCATTCCACCTTCTAAGCCTAAATACCGCGTAAGTCCTGCTCCTATAAGTATCATGATAAAAGAAAAATGTAAAAGTAAACTCGCGTATTTTTTCTTTTGTAGTAGTTTTTTATAGATTATTACTCCGGCTAAATTAAGTCCTAGTAATAAATGTAGCATGTCAAACCAAGCATTATCATAAACTAAAGCTTTAGCTGCACTAATGCCATAGTCATTTTCTATGAAAGTTGCCACAGCACATGCTATAGCATAAACACTCATAAGTAAAAAACTCATTGCAAAAGAAAAAAAATACCGCATTGTGCAACCTTTAAATATTGTTGTCTTTATAATAATGAATAAGCTTTTGCGCTATGCTTGCTTCATCTAATTTTTGATTTTCACTTTTATTTAAAAAATCCATAGTAGCGTATAATCTTTTTGCACTTATAAAACCAGGGTAATTAAGCAAGGTTTGGTAGTTTTGGTTTAAAATTACAACCGTTGGAGTTGCTACGATATTATAAATACTAGAAAGTTCAGCGGTGCTTAGATCGCTTTTGTGGTTTTTATAAAATGTATGAATTTTTTTATAACTTATGTTGATATAATAAGAACTATATTGATCTTGTATCATTTTTTGTAATTTTTTGTCATTTTCTATTTCTTCTTTTAGTTTATCACAGTATATGCAGTGATTAGCACTAAAGATGATTAAGATGTTTTTTTCATCGCTTTTGATATTGGTATTGTCTTTAAATAAATGCGCGATTTCTTCGTAAGATTTTTTATCTAGATCTTTTGCTTTTTGTGAATTTTCTTTGGAAAATTGCGTACCACTTGAGATTAAATTAGAATCAAGCTTTTCTTCCTTAGAGCATGCTATAAAAAAAACACAAGTTAGGCTAAGTAAGAGTATTGTTTTAAACATTTTTACATCCTTAAAGAAGTTGGAAAAAGTCCTTATTCGCTATTATAGCGAATAAGGTTATAAGATAGTGTTAAAGAAAGTATAAAGCATTAAAAACAAAAACACCAAGCCAGTAAATAACATCGCAAAACCGACAAATTTAGCCAACCATTGATATGCTTTAGAGGTGTTTTTGTTTTCATATAAAGTGCTTAATTTACCACTTTCTTTTAAGCGTTTATACCATACACTTCTTTCTTGCTTGATTTCTTCTTCGCTTATACTTCCTGAGAAAATCACCATATCCATAGGGAAGCGATCTGCTCTAAAATGTGTATTAAAGAAGTGAATTGCAAAAATAAATCCTGTAGCAAGCAATGCTTCATCAGAGTGAAGTAGGGTTGCTAGGTTGATCGCCTCACCTGGCAAAAATTTACCAAAGAAAGTAGGAAACCATAAAACAAGCCCTGAAATACCGATGATAAACATACCCCAAAATACTGCTAGATAGTCAAATTTCTCCCAATAAGTCCAGCGGTCAAATTGCGGTCTTGGACCAAAGCCAAAAAACCATTTAAAATGATCTTTCATATCTTTTAGATCTTGTAAATTTGGCATTAAAGAATCAGGACCAAAGGTTGCTTTTAAGACTTTTATAAAACTTATTTTTCCGGTTATTGGATCTCTTGCTACATCGCGACGCTTCCAATTGACAATGATGATTTCTCCAATATGTGAGAAAAACACCGCAAACATTACAATCGCGGATATATGGTGTATAGTAGCCGCATGAACGATATCTCCACCCATTAAATCGATCATAGGTTTAGCCCATGGTGAGTCATAAAATTTTTGTGGCAAACCTGAAAAAGCAAGTCCTAAAAAGCTAGCCGCCATAAAGAAATGTTGAATTCTATGTAAGGTGGTAAATCTTCTTACTTTTACCCTATCTTCATGAGCTGCTTTTCTTGCTTCTTTCCATTCTTTAGGGTATTTAATACGCATAGCAATTAAACGCAAACACCAAAGTACAGTATGAGCACCAAAGAAAACAAACACAGAGATAACTAAAATAGTCATAAAAATATAAGCACCATGTAAACCAGGATAGTTTTCTCCATCTCCATGATCAGCATGCGCCATCCAATTTGCAAAATTTTCATTTGAATTAGGGTGGCAAGATTGACAAGTTTGAACACGGTTAATAGGAGATAAAGTTGAACTTCTCTCTGTAGATTTTAAGATATTGTGCTTACCATGACAGTCAGAACATGTAGCAACACTTGGAGTTTCCCCTGGTGTGCTTAATACCATGCCTTTACCATGAAAAGTCATATGGAATGTTTTGGTTTTTTGTTTATGACATTGTGCGCATTTTTGATCCACTAATTGCTTTTGTGAATAAACACCTGAATGCTTTGGACTAACATGGATGGAATGGCAAGTCGCACAAGAAGGTTTTTCTTTTTTCTTTTCTGTGCTTTGATTTGGTAGAAATTCTTGCACCCCATGAGCGCTTTTTGCTAAAGCATTGCTTGCTTTTTCGTGGCAAGTAGCACATTTTTGGTTAATTAGATTTTTACTTGCTGCAATATCAGCTCTAATACCCTTGTCTTTTTGCGCGTGACAATCACGACAAGAAGGAGTGTTGCTAAATTTAAATCTTGAATGAATCGTATCTTTAAATTCAATAATCCCTTTAGCTTTTTCCCATTTTACAGTGTCGATTTTTTCGACTTTTCTACCTGATGTTACCCATGATTCAATACCATCAAGCATTACAACAGAGTTTTTATAGCCAAGTTCTATAGCAACAGCAGCAGCTTGAGAAGCTTCAAATCTAAAACGATTTAAACCATAAAATACTAAATTTGCATTTTTATCTTGTGGTAATAAATTTTGCCAATTTTCAACATAAGTTGATATAGAATTAGGTATATAACCATTAGTTTGTCTATCTTGCTCTGAATTGACATCAAAAAAATAAGTATTATTTTGATCTAGCATTGCTTGAGCTTGAGCTAAACTAATGCTTTTGACACCTTCTATTGTTCCTATTTCTCCATTTGCCTCAGCAAAAACAAATCCTGATGGCGTAAAAAGAGCAAAAAAAACAATAAAAAATCGTGTAATTAAATTTTTCAAGACTAGCTCCTTATTTACAAGGAAGAATGTTATATTCTTCCTTTATTTTATTTACCATTTAGGATATTTTGTGCTTCTTGGATATAAATCAACGCTTCTTCTATGATCTTTTTAGAATAAGCAGGTCCATGAACACCCCAAGATCCATCTTTTTCTAGTCTATCAGCTATGGCTTGAGCTTGATTAGTTAGGCTTAAGACTTTTGATTTTTGTTCTACTGAAAGTTTAGTTTTTTCAGCAAAAGTTTTATCAATGTTTGCTATGCCTTGTCTGATTTTTTCATAGCCTTCTTTAACAGGGTTTTGCCACTGCATAACTTTATCATAAATCATTTCTTGATTGCTAAAATGAAGTTTTTCAGGTAGAGTTGATTGTACTGGACTATGGCAACCACTTGCACCAGGTCCCATTAGATTGATATCGCTAAAGCTTGTTCTACCACAACTCCACATCAAATCAAGGAAAAATCTACCCTCATCATCTCTAGCTATAGTCCAACCACTTACTTTAGGAGATCTTTCTTTTCCTTCTGGTGGATTTAGTGTTTTTGCGGTTTTATCTACTTTGATATTCCAAATATGTGAAGCTCTTACATTATCAAAACCACCTTTGTCAGGGTTTTGAACCGCACCAAAGTTTTCACAACTCATCATGTTTGGCATATGGCAAGCTGTACAATTGTCTTTTGCGTGAATTCCACCTTTTTTGAAAAAGCTAGCTTGTGTTTCATGGCAGTCTTTGCAAGTTTTTTTAAGTTTTGTTTTAGTATATCCACTTTTCCAATCATTAAAGGTTACTTCATGTGGATCATGGCAAGTATTACATCTCATGCCTTTATCATAGTGTGCTGAAGAATACATCTGTGCACCTTCTGTTCCACATGCAGGACAGCTTGACTTAAAGTATGCATTAAATGGTTTTCTAGGATTGATTTTAGCATCAGTTTCATTGTAAGAAAATCTTTGATGACATCTTTCACAGTTTGATGGCATACCCGCACCTCTTGCACCATAAAGGTGAGCTCCAGCTCCATGGCATTCTTCACAAGTAATACCTTTTGAAATGGTGTGTTTTTGGAGTTCTTTTGGATTGCCTAAGGCTTTGTAAAATTCTTCTTTGCTTTTAAAGTCAAATTTGAATGTGTGACAAGTTTCACAATATGCAGTTGCAGGTTGAAATACTGCTTTTTCTTTATAAGTTGCAGCATAGGAATTTGTCCCCCAAACTTGAGAACCATTTCCACCAAAGTCTTCCATTTTGGTAGGGAAACCCGGGGCAAATGCTGCTATTTTTTGTGCCATTTCAGGTGTTAAAAACTCACTCCAAAGTCTTGAAAATTGATTACCACCAGCAGTTAATTTACCACTTAAATCACTCAAATTTCCATCTTCAACATGGTAAGTTCCACGCACAAGCCATCTATCTATAAAGCCGTATTTTGTTCTTGGAGTTCCAATGAGTGCATAAACATCATTAGGGTAAATTCCATCAGGTAAGATAGTAGCTTGAGAATTATACATAGGTTTTTTTAAACCATCAGCTCCGCCAACTTCTTCCATTTCGTGTGGAAAACGCACGGTTTTAGCATGGCGAGATCTTTCCCAAGAAGCATACTGTGCAGGGTGGCATTCACCACATTTTTTTGGGCCTACGAATTTATTTGGAAAATCCAAAAAAGACTCATAAGGCAAACGATACGTAATAGAAGCTTGTTTTAAATCATGTTCTTTTGCAAATTTAGCACCGTTTTGATTAACAACCCAATTTTCTGTTCTATCGCTATGGGTAAATTTACCTACTAAACGACCTTCTTTTTCATACTTGAAAATAGGGTGGTTTTTGTAAAGATAGTCAAAAAATGCATCTTCTTGAGCCACGTAACCATCAAGGGTTCTAGGCTCTGAAGAAGCAAAAGCTTGCGTACCCAAACCAATGCCCAAAGCTATACAAGCAAAGGTAGCGACTTTAGCTAGATTGTGTTTCATAACTTCCCTTTCATGTAGTTTTTGTTAAAAGATAAAAATGGTATTATTTATTATCCATTAACTTTAAAACATAATTTTGACTATTTTTTAATAAAAGTTAACTTAAAAAGCGTAATTTATTAACAAATTATTAATATAATTAATAATAATTATCAAATAGAAAGAGAAATGATAGTTTTTATTAAATTCTACTAATGGTACCAACCACCTTACCAACGATTAAAAAATCACCGTTTTGGTAATGTACATCTGCATAGCTTAGATTAAAAGAGTGTAGATAAACTCCTCCTTTATTACTTTTAAAAATTTGTTTGATAAATAAACCATCTCGGGTATTTACCGCAAAAACTCCACCTTCTTTAAAACTTTTGCTTTTATCTACTAAACACAAAGAATCATCTTTGATTTCAGGTTCCATGCTATCTCCTATACATGGAATGATATCACAATCTTTAGAGCCAAAAAAATCACTAAGCTTTTCATCTATAATTACTTCAGAAAAACTTACATTATCATTTAAAGCCCCACCTCCCATAGAGGCATTAACATCATAATATTTTAAAACATTATAGTTTAGATCAAGTGAAGGAGTATTGCTCTCAAGAGAGTCTTCATAAAAAAATGCATTGATATTGATATTTCTTTCATTGAGAAAATGAAGTATTTGTTTATAAGGTATGGAGTTTCTAAATTTCATACTATAGAAAGTATCGGGGTTGATATTTAGCATTTTAGCTACATCAGAATCTTTGGCGTTTTTTATGCCTTCTTTTTGGAGTATAAATTTTAGTTTATCGGTAATTTCATTCATTTGCATAAAAATCCTTTTAAATAAAAGGTATTTTAGCAAAATTTCTTTTATTTTACAAGATATCTTTTAAAACAAAAGATTTTAGCTTCCAGAATTTTAAAATAAAGGAAGCTAGATAAAAGTTAATGGTTGATCAAGCTTTTGATGTATTGATCTGCCATGTATAGGCCATTGCCATTGTCGCTTATGAGTTTGATTTTATCTACAATGCCTCTAAAAAGTGCTTCTTCTTCGTGCTGTTCGCTTACGTACCATTGCAAGAAGTTAAAAGTAGAATAATCTTTGCTTGAAAGCATAAAATCAACGAGATTATTGATAGAAGCAGTAATGCTTTGCTCATGCTCGAAAGTTTTTTCAAATACATCAAGCAATGATTTAAATTCACTATCAGGTTTTTTTACTTCTTTTAATTCTACTTTAGAATCAGTTTCGTTTAAATAAGTGATGAGTTTTCTAGCATGATCGCTTTCTTCTCTTGCATGCTCAAACAAAAACGCGCCCGCACCATCAAAGCTATGTTCATAGCACCATGAGCTCATACTTAAATACAAATTTGCTGCATACATTTCTTTGTTGATTTGCTCGTTTAATAAAGCCACTACTTCTTTTGAAAGCATTTTTTCTCCTTGTGTAAATTATTTCATTATATTAATCAGAACTAGATTAAAAATACATTAATAAAGATTATAGATCAATATTAAAAGAAAAAATGCTACCTTTTTGTGGGCTAGATTGAATTTTTAAAGAACTTTTGTGTAAAGAAAGTATCTTTTTAACTAAAAACAATCCTAGTCCAAAAGAGTTATTTTGTGTTGAACTTACTTTGTAGAATTTTTTTGTTATCAACTTAAGATGTTTTTCTTCTATGCCTATGCCTTGATCTATGATAGTAAAATTTTGATTTTTTATGATGATTAACACCTCTTTTTTGCTGTATTTTAAGGCATTGTCGATTAGATTAATGATGACTTGTTCTATGAGAAATCGATCTGCTTTGATAAAGCTTATTTGGCCTTGAATTTTTAATCTATCATCTTTGAAACTTTCTAGTAAATTTTTACTTAAAGCATATAGGTCAAATTTTTCCAAATTTAAAGAATCAAAATTAAGATTAAAAACAAAATTGAGTTTGTGTGTTAGTTGGTTAATTTTTACGCTTTGTTTGTGAATTTTTTCAAGTAAAAATAATTTCATATTTTTATCATTAGTTTCTTTTAAAGATTGCAAGCTCAAATCTATGACACTTATGGGGTTTTTAAGTTCGTGCGATATAGTGCTGATTACATTGCTTAGTTGGGTGTTTTTGATTTGAATTTTTTTAGCTTGTTTTTTGTTTTTTAATTCTTGTTTAATGAGTATTTTTTTGATTTTCAATAAGCGTAAATTTAAATTTTTTAATTCATAGAAAAAATTATAACTTGTGGTGAAACTAGAATTTGATTTGATGTTTTTAACAAACAATAATAATTCTTGAAAATAAACTTTAAAATACTTAAAAACAATTAAATAAAACACAGCAAGTACAAGTAAAAAGAAAGAAAAAATTATAATGTTTTTGATCCAAAAATTTTGCACCAAAGAGTGTATTTTAGGATAAACGATGATGATATATTGGTAATTTTTATAAGTATAAGCTTTAAAATAAATTTCTTTTTGCTTGTAAAAATTATGAGTAAAATCAGCTTTGAAGTGATTTAAAAAATAAGAATAATCTTTTAATGATGAAAAAATAGTATCATCTTGCTTGATGATAAAATCTGCTCTAGTTTCTAGGGCAAATTGGTTTATATTGTTAGAATTTAATGTATCTAATAACTGAAATTGTAAAACATCATTGAGTGTTTTTAGCTTTTGCTCATAGGTATTTTTTACTGTAGTGTTAATGTAGCTTTCATTAAAAAAATAAAATAATACAAAAAAAGCGATACAAAAAGATCCAAGTATAAAAAAGAAAAATGTTTTTATTTTTAGCACAATTTATAACCTACCGAACGCACTGAAATGATATTTTTTTTAATCTGTGGAATTTTTTGTTTTAATCTTAAAATAGCTGTATTGATCGTTTTATCACTTGTTGTGTCATTTTTCCACACTTGCTCGCTTAAAAACTGACGGCTTAGAAGTTGATTTTTGTGATTAAAAAAACACTTGAGTAATTCCACATCTAGGGTTGATAAATTTTCAAATATATTTGTTTTATAGGTTAGTTTTCTGTCTTCTATATATAAGGTAAAATCTTGATAAGAAATTTGTTCTTTTGGAGTTTTATTTCTTTTAGTTACGGCTTTGATTCTAAATAAAAGTTCATTAAAATCAAAAGGTTTGCATATATAATCATCACAACCTTGTTCAAAACCCTCTAAAATGTCTTTTTGTAAAGTCTTTGCGCTAAGAAAAATTACAGGCTCTATATAGCCTTTTTTTCTTAATTGTTTGATCATTTCTACACTATCGCCACTTGGCAGGTTTCTATCCATGATGATCAAGTCTATTTCATTGGTATCTAAAAAGGTCTCTAAGTCAAAAAAATCAAAATAACTATAAATTCTCATACTTTCTTGACTAAGTCTTAGTGTGATTAATTCGTTTAAGTCTTTATCATCTTCTATCAAAATAATATTTAACATATAAAAATTATATCAAAAAATACATGTATCCAAAATGTTTCCAAGTTTTTTTAAATTTGCATTACTTTTTAACTAAGGAGAAAAAATGAAAAAACTTTTAGCTTTAAGTATGGCTTGTTTTGTTAGCTTAAATGCAGCAGAATTAAAAATAGCAGGTTCATCTACTGTGTATCCTTTTACTTCTTTTGTTGCTGAAGAATATGCTGTTATAAAAAATACAAAAACACCTATAGTTGAAAGTATTGGCACGGGTGGCGGTTTTAAAGTGTTTTGCGAAGGAATTATTGATATTTCTAATGCTTCAAGAGCTATTAAACTGAGTGAATTTGAAACTTGTAAAAAATCAGGTGTAAGCGATATAGTCGGCGTTATGATAGGTTATGATGGCATAGTTTTAGCGCAAAATAAAATCAACACTCCATTAAATATAAGCTTACATGAGTTATTTTTAGCTTTGGCTAAAGAAATTCCACAAGATGGGAAATTAATCCCAAATCCTTATACAAATTGGCAACAAATCAATAAAAACCTACCAAATAGAAAAATTACAATCTATGGTCCTCCATCAAGTTCAGGAACAAGAGATAGTATAGAAGAACTTGTAATGGTAGATATTTCTAAAAAAATTCCTGAATATAAAGGTGCATATAAAACTATACGCCAAGATGGAGTTTTTATACCAAGTGGAGAAAATGATAATTTAATTATTTCAAAACTTTCTGTTGATAAAGAAGCTTTTGGGCTTTTTGGATACGGATTTTTAGCTAGTAATGATGATAAGGTTAATGCTGTATATATTGACAATGTAAAGGCTGATGAAAAAAATATTTCTAAAGGAAAGTATAAGTTAGCGCGTTCTTTATTTATATATATAAACGCTAAGAAAAATCCCGAAGTATTTGAATTTGCAAAAATTTATATGAGTGATGATCTAGCTAAAAGTGGAGCGGAATTAGAAAAAATAGGATTGGTTCCTTTGGATGAAGAAACTTTAAAAGCAACCCAAAAGCATATAAAAGAAAAAACTTTATTAACTGATGAGCTTGTTAAAGCTGGAAGAGTTTTTTGGTTTAGGATGTAAAATTGATAAAAGAAAAAATAATAAAACTAACGCTTTTTCTTTGTGCTTTTGTTAGCGTGATCGTGAGTTTTGCTATTATGCTAACAATTTTAATCGAAGCATTGAAGTTTTTTCAAAAAGAAAGCGTGTTGACTTTTTTATTTTCAAGTCAGTGGGCAGCAGATGCTGCATTTGTAGGTGCTGATGGAAGTAGTAAGCACGGAGTTTTTGGTGCTTTGAGTTTGTTTTGGGGAACTTTTTATATTTCTTTTATAGCGATGTTAACAGCCTTGCCTTTGGGTGTAATGTGCGCGATATATCTTGGAGTATTTGCAGGTAAAAAATCTAAAAATTACTTCAAGCCTATTTTAGAAACCATAGCAGGAATTCCTACAGTTGTCTTTGGGTTTTTCGCAGCTATAGTGGTGGCACCTTTTATAGTATGGTTTTTTTCTTTTTTGGGTATTAAAGCAAGTTTTCAAAGTGCTTTGGGAGCTGGTTTTATCATGGGTGTTATGATAATTCCTATAGTAGCTTCGCTCTCGCAAGATTGCATTGAAGCAGTAAGTTTAAAAAGGATCAATGGTGCATATGCTTTAGGTATGACCAAAAAAGAAGTTATCTTTGCGGTGATTTTACCAGAAGCAATGCCGGGTATAGTCGCAGCTTGTCTTTTGGGGCTTTCAAGAGCTTTAGGAGAAACGATGATAGTTGTTATGGCGGCTTCATTGCGTCCAAATTTAACAATGAATTTTTTAGAAGATATGACAACAGTAACCGTCAAAATAGTAGAAGCATTAAGCGGTGATCAAGCTTTTGATAGTTCTTTAGCTTTAAGTGCATTTTCTTTAGGGCTTGTGCTTTTTATCATTACTTTAATCATTAATATTTTTAGCGTTTATTTGATAAATCGCTTTCATAAAAGGAAAAATTTATGAGAAAACTTTTTAAGCAAAGAAAAAAAGCTTCGAAAAATTTTAAAAGATTTTGCAAGATGGGATTTTATATCAATCTTATCTTTCTTTTTGTTTTTTTATCAAGTGTAGGATATCTAGGTACATGGGCTTTTAAGCAAACTTATATTTATGTAGAAGCTGATAGAAATAATCCTTCTTATGAGCTTTTATCGCGCGCTGAACAAAGAAAAATAAGAACAGGTCAAGTTAAAGAAAAATCTTGGCTTTTGGCAAATTCAGAAGTAGATCAGTATATGAAAAAAAATTATAATAAATTAAATGATAAGCAAAAAAATCTAGTTGATGAATTAGTTCAAAAGCAAGAAATTAAGCTAAGCTTTAATACAAATTTCTTTTTTAATGGAGATTCTAAGTCACCTGAAAATTCAGGAATTTTTGCTTCTGTGGTTGGAACCTTACTTGTGATGGTAGTATGCATGGTAGTTAGCGTGCCAATTGGAGTTGGAGCAGCTATTTACCTAGAAGAATTTGCTCCACAAAATGCATTTACCCATTTTATCGAGGTGTGTATAAATAATTTGGCTAGCATTCCTAGTATTTTATTTGGACTTTTAGGACTTGGAGTGTTTATCAATCTTTTTGGGATACCTCGCTCAAGTGCTTTGGCTGGAGGACTTACTTTGGCGATCATGAGTTTGCCTATTATTATAGTATCTACCAAAGCGGCTTTAAAAAGCGTAGATATTAATATAAAAAACGCTGCATATGCTTTAGGTATGACTAAAGTTCAAATGATTAGAGGTATTATGTTACCTTTAGCAATGCCTATGATTTTAACAGGTTCTATTTTAACTCTAGCAGGGGCTATTGGTGAAACCGCACCTTTGATGATTATAGGTATGATAGCTTTTATACCTGATGTGGCAAATAGTATTTTTGCACCAACAAGTGTTTTGCCTGCTCAAATTTTTTCATGGTCGGCTATGCCAGAGCGTGCATTTTTAGAAAGAACAGCAGCGGGAATTATCGTGCTTTTACTTTTATTGGTAATATTAAACTTAGCTGCAATACTTTTAAGAAGATATTTTCAAGGAAAATTAAAATGATAGCAAAAACAACAAATCTTAATTTATTTTATGGTAAAAAACAAGCTTTATTTGATATTAATATGGAAATTAAAAAAAATAAAATCACAGCTTTAATAGGTGCTTCAGGTTGTGGAAAATCCACATTTTTGCGTTGTTTTAATAGGATGAATGACAAAATAGCTAAAACCGATGGTCTTGTAGAGATCGAAGGAAAAGATGTTAAAAACCAAGACTTGGTTATGCTTAGAAAAAAAGTTGGCATGGTATTTCAACAACCTAATGTTTTTGTAAAAAGCATTTATGATAATATTTCTTATGCTCCAAAACTCCATGGAATGATTAAAAATAAAGATGAAGAAGATGCTTTAGTAGAAGAATGTCTTAAAAAAGTGGGTCTTTTTGAAGAAGTAAAGGATAAATTAAAACAAAACGCTCTAGCGCTTTCAGGCGGCCAACAACAACGCCTTTGTATTGCAAGAGCTTTGGCTATAAAGCCAAAATTATTGCTTTTAGATGAACCAACTTCCGCACTTGATCCTATATCTTCAAGTGTAATAGAAGAACTTATTAAAGAATTAAGTCATAATCTTTCTATGATTATGGTAACACACAACATGCAACAAGGTAAACGTGTGGCTGATTATACTGCATTTTTTCATTTAGGGGAGCTGATAGAATTTGGAGAGAGTAAGGAATTTTTTGAAAATCCTAAAGAAGAAAAAACAAAAGCTTATTTAAGTGGATCTTTTGGGTGATTTTTGTTTGTTTGGAAAATTTTGATGATATAATTAATCAAATTTTCCAAAAGGCTTGATATGCTTAAAAATGAAACTTATTTCATAGATTCTTGTGATGATGTAGAGTTAAATATAAAAAGAGAAAGTAAGTTAGAATACAGAATCACTTATGATGATAGTAAAGAAATGAAAGCGATGGTTTTTATCATAGGTGGTTATGGAGCTAATGCAAATATACATTTTTTAGAAAGTTACCGAAAATTTATTGCTAAAAAATTTGATGTAGTAGCTGTAAATGTTTTTTATCATTGTTTTTGCCAAAGAAGATCTGATGTGGAGAAGTATAGCGCTGAAATGACTTTTTTGCTAGATGATATAAGGAAATTTGAAAAAGCCTTTGAGGAATTTAAAGTTGATTTTGAAATATTGAATAATACAGCTAGTATAGAAAAATATTACCATATTCTTGATCAAAAAATGACTGTACTAAAAGACAAAGGTTTATTGGATAGGGATTATAAAGTTGATTTATCTGTAACTTTTGTTCCGCCAAATAATGAGTATCAAAATTTTGCCATTATGCCTGCCATTGATCATATCAATGCTTTAAAAGATATCGTGAAAAATTATCCTCAATTTAAATCTTTACCAAAAATTTATGGAGGGGGCTCATATGGTGGCTTAGTAGCGCTAATGTGTGCGAAAATAGCTCCTTGGTATGTAGATGGAGTGATAGATAATTCAGGGGCTGCTTTACCGCCTTTGAGGTATATTGTAGGAAGAGATTTAAATCAAGGAGATGCAGTTTTAAATGAAGATGAACTTAATAGTAAGGTTTATTGTTATGTAGAAACCTACTGGACACGTAAAGATCCAAGCTCACCTTATTACTTTGCTGATGAAAACTACCTAATAAGAGCTTTGTTGAACAAGGATCATTTGATTTTGCAAGCACAAAAAAACAAAAACATCATCTATACAAGTTATCATAGTGCAAAAGATGAACTTAACCCCATCTGATCATAAAAATTCAATGATGGAAATTTTAAAAGCATTGGGTTATGAGGTGGATTTTCATTTGATTGATGAGGAAAATATAGATGGTAAATTTGTAAAAAATTTAACTCATGGTTGTGGAATTCCTGATAAGGCTTTATTTAATAAAGAATTGCCTATTTTGCTTGAAAAATTAAAAGACAAGACATTTAGTATGAAAGAAGATAGCATATCTTATCCTTGTAAAAATAAAGTCTTTACTTTTAAAGATAAAGGTGATAAATTTATTTTAGAGATATTATAAAGCTTACAAAAAGTAATTTTTAAGTAAAATTACTTTTTATACTTTCAAAATTTACTATCATAAAGAGTATTCATGGCAAGCAAACAACTTTCGCTTAAGCATCTTAGTATGCCTATACTACTTGAAATGTTTTTAAGATATTTTTCTTTGATTATCAATACTGTGATGGTTTCGCAGTATTCTAACTTTTTAGTTGGAGCTATGGGTGCGGGTAATCAGGTGGCTGATTTGTTTATCATTATTTTTAGCTTTTTAAGTGTAGGTTGTAGTGTGGTAATCGCTCAAGCTTTAGGAGCTAAAGACTATACTCTAGCTAGAAAGGCCATTCATCAAAGTTTATTTTTAAACGCACTGATTGGACTAGTGTGTGGAAGTTTGATTTTATGGTATGGAGAGTTTTTGCTTCATCTTTTACAAATTCCAAATGAACTTTTAAAAGATAGTGAAATTTACTTGCATATGCTTGGAATTTGCTTGTTTTTTGATGCTATGGGTATAGTATTAGCTGCTATTGTAAGAGTATACAATATGGCTTATTGGGTTATGTTTACTACTTTGTTAATGAATGTTGTGATATTCATAGGAAATTTTTACGTGTTGCATTTTACTAAGTTAGAGCTTTTTGGAGTAGGGCTTAGCAATATAACAGGGCGTGCGATATCTTTTTGTATGCTTGTGGGTATACTTAGCTTTAAGCTTAAAATTCATTTAAAATTTAAAGAAATGATAAGTCTTGAAAAAATGGTTTTAAAAAAGATACTCAACATCGGTGGGTTTGCAGCAGGGGAGCATTTGATATGGTTTATCCAATACACCATTGCTTTTGCCTTTGTGGCAAGTTTGGGCAAAGAAAGCTTAAGTGTCCAAACGATTTATTTTCAAATTTCTTTACTCATTATGCTAGTAGGGCAAGCTATAAGCGTAGCTAATGAAATCATCATAGGTAAACTAGTGGGTGCAAGGTATTTAAATGTAGCTTATAAGCATACTTGGATAGCGCTTTATTTTAGTGTGATTGCAAGTGCTTTTGTGGCTTTGTTAAATTATGTTTTGCAAGACTTTACCATGGGTGTGGTGAAACTTGAAGAAAATTTAAAAGAACTAATGATACCACTTTTTACTCTTTCGATTTTTTTAGAAATTTCAAGAACTTTCAATATAGTCATGGTAAATTCACTAAGAGCTACAGGAGATGCTAGATTTCCGTTTTTAAGTGGAGTGGTATTTATGCTTGGGGTGTCTTTGCCGGTAGGTTATGTGCTTTGTTTTTATGCAGGACTTGGAATGCTAGGAATTTGGATAGGATTTTGCGCAGATGAGTTTTTACGTGGTATTGTAAACTCTTATAGATGGAAAAGTAAAAAATGGCAAAACAAAGCATTAGTATAAAAGGAATTTTAGAATTTAAAGAATTTCGTTTTACATATGAAAAGAAAAAGCTAAAATACCTTAGGCTTCGAGTAGATAGAAACTTAAATTTTAAACTTAGCATACCACTATACTATGAACAAAGAGATATTTTGTACTTTTTAGAAAAAAATGAAGCTTGGATAAGAGCTAAGGAAAAAGAATTAGCTTTAAAAAGAGTGGTTTTGTCCGAAGATGAAGTGTATTTTTTGGGAAAGAAATTTCATTTGGTTTGGGGTGAAAAATACAAAAAAGTACGAATTCAAAAAGATAAAATATACGCAAAAGACCAAAAACACTTGCAAGCTTTTATAAGACAAAGTGCAAGGATTGTTTTTGAATTTTTTATCCACAAGTGGCAATTTGCTTTTGATAGAAAAGTGCAAAGAATTTGCATTAAAGAAATGGTCTCAAGATGGGGTTCATGCAATCATCAAAAAGCAAATATAAACTTAAATTTAAAACTCATGCAAAAACCCATAAAAGTAATAGAATATGTCATTGTTCATGAGTTAACTCACTTGATCTACCCACATCACCAAAAAGAATTTTACAACTTTTTGTATCGTTTGATGCCAGATTATAAAGAAAGGGAAGTGTTTTTAAAAACTCTTATTTTTTAATTGTATTTTAAAAATATATTGATTAAAATAAATAGTTTTTAAATATATTTTTAAAGGAAAGACAATGAAAAGAAGAAGTTTGTTAAAAATAGGCGCTCTTGGTTTAGCTACTATGCTCTTTAGTGCGGTAGCATTAAACGCAAAGTCAAACGAAATGATTAATTTTTCAAAAGACAAACAAAAGGCTTTATTGCTTTCAAGTTCAGGTTATAAAAATACAGGATATTTAAATCATGCCTTGCCTTGGCTTAAAGAATTTGTTGAAAGAAATAACTTAAAAGGTAAAAAAGTAGCCTTCATTCCTTATGCAGGTGTACGAAAAACTTACGATCAATATGAAGCACAAGTTTCTAAAGCCTTAGAAAGCTTGGGACTTCAAATAATTAGCGTGCATAGAGGTAATGCTGCTGAGATTGTTAAGAATGCTGATGCAATATTTGTAGGTGGTGGAAATACTTTTGAATTAGTTAATCAACTCTATAATAACAACCTGGTAGAACTCATTGCAAAAAGAGTAAGTGAGGGTGTGCCTTATGTGGGTTGGTCAGCAGGTTCAAATGTAGCAGGTGCGACTATGAAAACAACCAATGATATGCCTATTGTTGAGCCAAAGTCTTTTAATACTTTTAATATCTTCCCACATCAAATTAACCCACATTTTATCTCCGGTAAGCCAGCAGGACATAATGGCGAAAGTCGTGAAGAAAGATTAGAAGAGTTTTTGATCGTAAATCCTAGTGTAAGTATCTATGCTCTACCTGAAGGAGTTGCCTTGCTACTTGATGGTAAAAAAGCAAAAGTATTAGGTATGGATAAAAATGCACCGCTTTTGAAATTTGAAAACAAAAAAGCAATTCAAAAAATCGCCATTGATTCTGAATTTAATTACTAAAAATAAAGCTATCTAGAATTAGATAGCTTTTTAAGCTTTCCTTAGAATTAAAATTGTTATATTTATATTTTTAAAAAATTTTATTTTTAAGGTTTTTGATTTGCTTTTAGAAATTACTTTTAATTATAAATCCAAAAATGACATTTTTGAATATTTACTTGGTTATTATGCTAAAGATTACACATATCACTATGAACAAAAAGATGAAAAAATCACCATTAAGGTAAAAGGCGAGAAAGATGAAATTCAAGCATTTTGCGCTACTTTAGAAAAAATCAGCCATAGCGTGTTTTTGAATAAATTTGATTTAAAGCTTGTAGAAGAAGATTTCACACCTATAAAAAAAGAAAAAAATTTCACTAAAAGAAGTTTTTTAACTAGACTGAATGCAAATGCATACACCCAAGGTGAGCTTTTAAGCAATGAATGGGGTGTTTTTGTAGATGAGGAATTTAAAATAGAAAATGAGTTTATAAAAATCACTAAAGAAAATTTCCATGATAATTTAAAAAAAGCTTTAGAGAGATTAAAAAAACAAGAAAAAATATATTTTAAAAATTCAAAAGGAGTGTATGTTTTTGAAATTTTTAATGACAACTTAGATGATTTTTTAATCCCAAGCGATCCAAAACATATCAATGCATTTTTTTCATGCAATAATGAGCAATTTAAAATTTTAGCAGGGGTTGAAAAACCTCTAATGAAACTTAAGTTTAATGCTATTTTTAGACAAAACCACTCACCAACACAAGAGTATTTTAAAATCAAACTTTATGATAATCTTTTTTTATTTGCAATATGCTATGAGTTAGAAAAAGAAGGAGTGAAATTTTTAAATTTCAAAAAAATAGAGCATTTTGAAGATGATTTTGAAGTTGCTTTCATAGAAAATGAATTGCTTGTGTGCAAAGGATATGATTATATTTTACCTGAATTTAGAAATTTGATTTTTCAAAAAGAAGATAAAAATTTTGCAAGAATTTCTTGTATATTGACTGATTTTAAAGACAAAAAAACTTTGCTTTTAGAGCTTAGCAAGGCTTATGATGATGTTATTTTGCTTGATAAAGAATTAAACCTTTTAAAACTTTCCCTGCCAAAGAGCTTTGATGAGTTTTATAAAACTATAAGTCAAGATGATGTTGCTAAGAGATTGCTAGCTAATTATGAAAAAGAATTTACTCTAGTGCAAAAAGAGTTTAATGTTACTAATAGTTTTTTTAATCTTTTTGGTATGATAGGTATGATTTTAGAACTTGATAAAGATGTGCAAAAAGCAGCATTGGCGCTTTTGGCTTTAGCAGATGAAAGCAAAATGGCAAAAGGTGTTAGGATAGACTTTAAGCTTAATGAACAAAAAGAGTTTGATTATACTAAAACCTTAAGAAGCGTGATGAGCTTTAAGCTTGCAGGGGTGGAAAATCAAATCATAGCACTAGGTGTGGTTGAGAGTTTGGCATATTTTTTAAGAGATTTATTTGATGATTTAAAAGCTAAAAATCAAGTAGATTATGTAGTGCTTAGTGGAAGTTTGTTTGAGCATAAAAGCCTTAGTAAGAATGTATTTAAACATATTCCTTTTTTTAAGTTAAGTGATGTCCCACTTTGGATATGAAATTCACATCAAAGGACTAGTGCAAGGAGTTGGCTTTCGTCCTTTGGTTTTTAATATAGCTCAAGAGTTACACTTAAAAGGTGAGGTGTATAATGATGGCTTGGGTGTTATAGTGATCCTTGTATGTAATCAAAGTGAAGTTTTAACTTTCAAAGAAAAGCTTTTTTTGCATTTGCCACCTTTAGCGCGAATTGATGAGTTTGTTTTTTTTGATAAAAAAATTGATAAAAATTACGATAGTTTTATTATAAATCATTCGCAAGATGGTGAAAAATTTAGTCCTATTTTAAGTGATTTTGCTCTTTGTAAAGACTGCTATGAAGAATTTTATGATGAGAAAAATCCACGTTTTAAATACCCTTTCATCACTTGTACAAATTGCGGGCCGAGATTTTCTATCATCAAACAACTTCCTTATGATAGAGCTAATACTACTATGGAACAATTTAGCATGTGTGCTTTTTGTCAAAGCGAATACAAAGACCCAGCTAATCGTCGCTTTCATGCCCAGCCTCTTTCGTGTCCAAAATGTAAAATTACAATCTTTTTAAAAGATAAAAACCAAAATATTTTAGCTCAAGATGAAGAAGCTTTTATCCTGCTTGCAAAGTTTTTAGAGCAAGGTAAAATCATAGCTTTTAAAGGTATGGGAGGATTTCACTTAATTTGTGATAGTACAAACGAAAACACCATCATAGAACTTAGAAAACGCAAAAACCGCCCTAAGAAGCCTTTTGCTATTATGGTGAAAGATCTTGATATGGCTCAAAAGTTAGCTTTTATTAATAAATTTGAAGCAAAGCTTCTCACTTCAAATTTAAAACCTATTGTGATTTTAAATAGTAAAAATATCCATCAAGTCTTGGCACCTGATACCGATAAAATAGGCATTATGTTAGCTTACATGGGGACGCATTTAATGCTTTTTGAACATTTTAAAAAACCTATCATCGCAACGAGTGCCAATTTAAGCTCGCAAAGTATCATCTATAAAGAAACAAAACTTTTAGAACAGCTTAGCGATGTGTTTGATTTTTATCTTGATTATAATAGGCAAATACAAAACTCAAGTGATGATAGTATTGCCCAAGTTATTAACGATAAGGTAATGTTTTTAAGAACTTCAAGAGGTTTAAATCCGCTTTATATTAATACTAAAAATATTTTTAATTCCAAAGAAAATATCCTTGCTTTGGGAAGTGAATTAAAAAACGAGTTTGCATGCTTTTTTAAGGATCAAATTTTCATTTCTCCCTATATAGGCGATATGAAAAATTTAGATATCCAAGAAAGATTTTTGAAAATTTTACACTTTTTTCAAAAGGCATATGGGGTAAGCTTTGATCAAGTTTTGTGCGATAAACACCCGCATTTTGCTTATGTAAAACAAATAAATCATGATGAAAAATTTATGATACAACATCATTATGCACACTTGTGTGCATGTTTATTTGAACATAAAATTTACAAAAATGACGTTTTAGCTTTTGTATTTGATGGTACAGGCTATGGAGATGATGGTAAAATTTGGGGCGGAGAGATTTTTAGGGCAAATCTAAGAAATTATACCAGACTAAGCCATTTTAAAAATTTCAAATTAATTAATGCTGATATTAAAAATATCGCAAATTTAGCTTTATCTTTGATTTTTGATTTTAATTTAGAAAGCGAAGCAAGTTGGTTTTTGGGTCAATTTTCTCAAGTAAAATTAAACAATCTTAAAAAAATTCATACTCAAAGTTCTTTGTATACCAGTTCTCTTGGCAGAATTATCGATGCTTTTGGAGCGATTGCCTTTAATCAAGAAAAACTAGACTATGAAGCACAAATTGGGCTTTTGATGGAAAAATACTACAATCAAAACCTTGATTATAGCTATAAATTTGACATCAAAGATAATGAAATATGTTTTAAAAATGCTTTCTTGCAAGCTTTAAAAGATCAAGACAAGGTTAAAATTAGCACAGGATTGATCAATGCTATTGCAAATTTGATCATAGAATATTCAAAAAATTTCAAAGAAGAAGTGATTTTATGTGGCGGGGTATTTCAAAATAAAACACTTCATATGATATTATCTCAAAAAAATTTCTCTTATAAAACTTCTTTACAATATCCTTGCAATGATAGCTCCATTGCGCTTGGGCAGCTTGTGCATTATTTATCATTAAAAACTTAATCAAACTCATATTTTTTTAATACTTTTTTATATAAAATAAACAAAAAATATAAAAAGGATATCTTATGTGCAAAGACTGTGGCTGTTCTATCAATGGACATGATCATAACCATGATCACCATCATGAAAATCCAGCTTTAAAAGAAGAAAAAACTATTCATGTTATTAGTAAAATTTTATCAAAAAATGACCATCAAGCCTCACATAATAGAGAACATTTTAACGAACATGGCACACTTTGTATTAACTTAATGAGTTCTCCAGGTAGTGGAAAGACAACACTTTTAGAAGAAACGATAAAAAATTTAAAAGATAGCTTAAAAATAGCTGTAGTTGAAGGAGATTTAGAAACCAATAACGATGCAAACCGCATTATCAAAGCAGGGGGCTTAGCTCATCAAATTACCACAGGGCAAACTTGCCATTTAGATGCTTTTATGGTACATGATGCTTTACATCATTTTAAACTTAGCGAACTTGATATAGTTTTTATCGAAAATGTAGGAAATTTGGTATGCCCTGCAAGCTATGATTTGGGTGAGCATTTAAATGTAGTTTTGCTTTCAGTTACAGAAGGTAGCGATAAGGTAGAAAAATATCCGGTGATGTTTAGAAAAGCAGATTTGCTAGTTATAACCAAAGCAGATTTAGCTCAACACTTTGACTTTGATTTTAAAGCTGCTTCCATGGCAGCTAAAAGATTAAATCCTAAAATCGACATCATGATCTTAGATAGTAAAACAAAAACAGGTTTTGATCTTTGGTTGAATTACTTGAAAATGAAAAAGGAGCTTCATTAATGTGCCTTTCAATACCTTCTAAAATTTTAGAAATCGATGAATTAAATTCAGCTATAGTCGAGACCTTAGGAGTTAAAAGAAGAGTAAGTTTGGATTTGATAAGCGAACCTTTAAAAGTAGGTGATTATGTGCTAATACATGTAGGTTTTGCTATGGAAAAAATTGATACGCAAGCTGCACAAGAAAGTTTAAAAATTTATACAGATATAGCAGAAAAAATGCAAAATGGACAAATCGATGAAAATGAAGGCGATATGGGATTAAAACATGGATTTAATTAATGATTTTAGAGATAAAGAAAGGATTTTAGCCCTAAAAGAGCTTATCGCTTCTAAGATTACCAAGCCTATTAATATTATGGAGATTTGTGGGGGGCATACGCATAGTATTATGAAATTTGGTTTGATTGATTTGCTACCTAAAGCAATCAATTTTATACATGGACCAGGTTGCCCTGTGTGTGTCATGCCAAGAGAACGCATAGATGTAGCTTTAAAGCTTGCAAGTATGCCTAGTACTATTTTTTGCGTCTTAGGTGATATGTTAAAAGTACCAGGAAGCCATGAGAGTTTAATCGATCTTAGAGCCAAAGGAGCAGATATTAGAGCACTTTATACCCCTTTAGATGTGGTAGATATTGCTTTAAAAAATCCTGAAAAAAATGTGATATTTTTTGCCATAGGTTTTGAGACAACCACACCTATGAGCGGAGTAATCTTAGAAAAAAGCATAGCTTTAAATTTAAAAAATTTATTTTTTCATATCAACCATGTGCTAGTTCCACCCGCAGTAGAAGCTATCATGCAAGATGAAAATGTAAAAATCGATGCATTTTTAGGACCTTCTCATGTTAGCGTTATCACAGGAACAAACATTTATGAGCCTATTGCTAAAAAATACCAAACACCTATAGCTGTAAGTGGATTTGAACCAGTTGATATTATGCTTAGCGTGTTGAATATAGTAGAACAAATGAATGCTAATACTTTTGAAGTTTACAATGAATACTACAGAGTAGTTAGCAAAGAGGGTAATATAAAAGCCAAAACTTTAGTAGAGAAATACTTTCAAGCTTGTGATTTTGAATTTAGAGGTCTTGGAATGATTGCAAATGGTGGGCTTTGTTTAAAAGATGAATTTGCGCATTTAGATGCTAGTAAGGTATTTGATTGTGAGGTAAATAGCAAAGATGAAAGCAAAGCATGTATTTGTGGTCAAATTTTAAGAGGTTTAGCCAAGCCTTATGATTGCAAAGTATTTGCAAAAGCTTGCACCCCTAAAAATCCCATAGGAAGTTGCATGGTATCTAGCGAAGGAGCTTGTGCGGCTTATTATAAATACTATCAAGATAAGGTTTAAAATGAAGCAAATTACTTTAGCCCATGGTGGTGGTGGTGAAGAAATGAATGCCTTAATCGGCGAAATTTTTTCTATTTTTAAAAATGATGTTTTAAATGAAGCAAACGATGCGGCTATTTTAGATGATTTGGCTTTTAGCACAGATTCTTTTGTGTTAAATCCTATTTTTTTAAAAAATGTAAACATAGGAAAACTTGCAGTTTGTGGTAGTGTAAATGATGTATTGATGGTGGGAGCAAAACCTTTATATTTATCATTAGCCTTGATTTTAGAAGAGGGTTTTGAGATAGAAAAGTTAAAAATCATACTCAAATCCATAAAAGAAGAATGTGATAAAGCAGGGGTGAAATTAGTTTGCGGGGATACTAAAGTCGTTCCTAAAAATAAAGGCGATGCGATATACATCAACACTTCTTGCATAGGAAAAAACATACAAAAAATCAACACCAAAGACATAAAAAGTGGTTGTAGTATATTAGTTTCTAGAGATATAGGAGCACATGGATGTGCGGTTTTGGTTGAAAGAAATAATCTAGAAGCAAATATTGACAGTGATTGTAAATGTTTAAAAGAAGAAGTTTTAGCGCTTTTAGAAGCTGATATAAAAATCAAAGCAATGCGTGATGCAACGCGTGGTGGACTTAGCGCGGTGTTAAATGAATGGGCTAAGTTGAGCAATTTAGAACTTATGGTATATGAAGAAAAAATTCCAGTTTGCAATGAAGTTTTAGGAGTTTGCGAGCTTTTTGGATATGAGCCTTATGAACTTGCTAATGAAGGAACCTTTATATTATGTATAGAGCAAAAAGATGAGCAAAAAGCATTAGAAATCTTAAAAAAATTTAATGCTAATGCAGCTATTATAGGTAAAATCACAGCCAATGAAAAAGCAAGGGTGATTTTAGAAAATGCCTATGGAGCAAAGCGTGTTTTAGAAGCTCCAAAAGGTGAACTTTTACCAAGAATTTGCTAATGCATGAGTTAAGTATTACAGAATCTTTACTAGAACTTTGTGAAGAATATGCCCAGGGTAAAATAGTCGAAGAAGTACATGTAAAAATAGGGCGCTTAAGCGGTGTTGAGGCTGCGCTTTTACAAAGAAGCTTTGAGACATTTAGGGAAAATAGCCCCTTGTGTAAAAATGCCAAATTTATCATGCATCTTCAAGAGGTGGTAGTGGAGTGTCAAAAGTGTCATTTTAGTGGGGTGCTTGAAAATAATATCTTTTGGTGTCCAAAATGCGAAGATAAGAATTTAAAAATTATCGATGGAGAGGAGCTTTATCTTATGCAACTTGTGTTAAAAGAAGATGAGAAATAAAGGTAGTATTTTGCATAGTGAAATCATTTTAGGTGCGGGTTGTTTTTGGTGTACGCAAGCTGTATTTGATGAGATTAAGGGTGTAGTGTATACAGAAGTAGGTTATATGGGTGGCAAGCCAAACCCAAGCTATGAAAGTGTAGTAAATGGCGATGGAAATATAGAAATTACTAAAATAGTATATGATCAAAAAGAAATTACACTAGAAAAAATTTTAGAAGTTTTTCTAAAAATGCATGATCCTACAAGTATTGATAAACAAGGAGCGGATGAGGGAATTCAGTATCGTTCAGTCATCTTTTACCAAGATGAAACACAGTTAAAAATCATTAGTGATTTTTTGCAAAAAGCACAACAAAATTATGAAAAAACCTTAGCGACACAGGTTTTGAAAGCAAAAAAATACTACAAAGGTGAAGATTATCATCAAAAATATTTTAAAAACAATCCTGATCAGGCTTATTGTCGATTTGTCATTGAACCTAAAATTAAAAAAATAAAAACTTGCATATAAATTTTATAAGTAGTTTTAAAAGCCTTTTTACAGGCTTTTAAATTTTAGTGGCAACCACAACCGCCGCATCCACAACTTTGGTTAAAAAAGTTTTCTAAAGCTTGCATATTTGGTAATTCAGTAACTTCATTTACAAGTTCTTTATATACAACCACACCATCTTTTACCACAAATACAGCTCTAGCTAGAATTCCCTCAAGCGGACCATCTGCCATTAAAACACCGTATTTTTCACCAAATTCTTTAGAAACAAAATCACTTGCAACGGTTAGATTATCAATACCTTCGGTTGAACAAAAACGACCCATAGCAAATGGTAAATCCATACTTACTACGATTACTTCAGCGCCACTTGCTGCTGCTTTTTTATTAAATTCTCTAGCTTCAGTAGCACATACTGGAGTATCAAGGCTTGGTACGCTGATAATAATTTGAGTTTTACCTTTTGGAGCGATTTCAACACCTGAAAGATCTTTGGCTTTTAGAGTAATGTTTGGTGCCATATCTCCAACTTGAACATTATTTCCTTTTAAGCTTACTTTATTTCCTTTGAATAATACGCTATTCATTTTTTCTCCTTAAATGATTTATATTAATCATAATATAAAAAGATTAATAAAGTCTTATTTTTTTTCTTCTTTACACATACCTGCTTCGATTAGAAAACATGAAGGCTGATAGTTGCTTTTTTTTATCTTATCGTATTTTGCATAGCTTAAGTATAAAGTATCTTTAGCTCTAGTAACCGCAACATAAAAAAGTCTTCGCTCTTCTTCTAAGCTTCCACCCATGCTCATGAGTTTTTGGTTAGGAAATCTTCCTTGCGCAAGATCTATAACAAATACAAGCTCAAATTCAAGCCCCTTGCTAGCATGAATACTTAAAAGATTAACCCCGCTTCCACTACTCATTTCACTAGCGCCAAGGGTGAGAAAGTTATAGTATTTGTAATTATCACTATAATTTTTAGCCAATTCTTTTAATACAAACATTTTTGCATTGATTTTTTCTAAAATTTCACTTTTTTTATTTAAATCAACATTAGAATTTTTATTAGTCGCTCTCTTGGCTGCTAAAATATCACAAATTTCTTTAAAATAATCATTCTCTAAAATCAAATTTACAAGCTGGCTTGAAACCTTACATTCACTAGCTTTTTTTATAAAAAGATAAATTTTTTCAAGATTTTTTGCGCAAAATTCATTGATCTTAGGCAGGCTTAAAATAGGGTGGGTGTTAAACTCACTTTCTAAATTAAATCTTGATGGAGAAGCTAACTCTTCAATATCATCAAATAAACCCAATTGATAACTTTGTTTTTTGTATTTTTTTAAACTTACACTAGTGTCAGGATTTAAAAATCCTTTAATTAAACTAGAATGTCCTAGTTTTAACAAAGCATCAAAAATATCTTTAGCTAAAACCCCTCCAACTCCTTTGGTATATTCAAGTAAATGGATAAAAGCCATGATATCTTTTGGATTAAGCACGATCGCAAGCATGGAGCAAAAATTCTTCACTTCTAAACTTTCAAAAAAACTCCCACCGCCTTTTCTTTTACTAGCTATGCCAAGTTCTCTTAAGGCTACTTCTATACCATCAGCACTTGAGTTGTTTCTAAAAATAACAGCGATTTCATCTAAATTAACTCCACTTTGTAGAATTAACTTTGCGATAGTGGAGTATTGATCAAATAATTCGTTAAACGTTAGTAAACTTGGTGCTTTAAAGTCTCCTTCTCTTGTTACGATTAATTCTTTAGGATATAGTCTTTCATTATTTAAGATGACTTTATTAGCTAGCGCAAGAATATTTTTACTAGAGCGATAGTTTTTATTTAAAGTAAAAATATTTGCATCCACAAATCTATCTTTAAAACTTCCTATAATGGAAATATCTGCTCCATTAAAAGCATAAATGCTTTGATCATAATCTCCCACACAAAATAAACTTTTACTATTAAACGCGTCAATAAGTGAACCTTGCAAGGTATTAGTGTCTTGATATTCATCTACTAAAATTTCATCAAATTCGAAATGATGTGAAGATAAAACGTGTTTTAGTTTAATCAATAAATCATTAAAATCCACATAGTTAAAACGTGCTTTTTCTTCTTCATATTCTTTTAAAATATCTTCATAAATTTCAGCATAAACAGCTTGTTCATCATAGTTTTGACAAAACCAGTTGTAAAATTCATCTAAATTTGCATTGGTATTTTGAAATAAAGAATACACATCATATAAATAACTTGGCATATAAGGCTTAGTGTCGCTTAAATGATGAAAAGTGCGTTTTTCAAAAATAGAACGCAAAAGAATTTTAAGCTCACTTGCTGGTTTTAAAATGATATCATGGTTTAATTCTTTAAGCAAAGTATAGGCGGTGCTATGAAAAGTTCCTGCGGTAATTTTTGAAGTAATGCTTTTGTCAAAATACCTCCCAAGTCTTTCAATCATTTCTTTGCTTGCTTTGTTAGTAAAGGTTAATAGCATGATTTTTTCAGGCTTTATGCCATTTTGAAGCAAGAATGCTATTCTTGCAACAATAGTAGAAGTTTTGCCTGTGCCTGCACTTGCTATGATTAGATTATGTCCAAAAGGGGCACTAGCAGCTTTGTATTGTTCTTCATTTAAACGTGATAAGGGCATGGAAATCCTAGTTTAAAATTATATTTTCTATATGATTAAAATAAAAATAATTTACGCCATCTTTGTATTCATAATGAAGCGTAAGTTTATGAGAATCTAAAATAGTTTTAACGATGTATAGTCCAAGTCCAAAACTATCTTTATTTTTCTTTCCTTGAGTAAAGGCTTGAGTATAGTGTTTTAAGTCTTTATCCAAGGCTTTTCCTTTGTTTTTAAAGCAAAGGTATTCTTTGGTTATTTCTATGGTAACACAATTTTCATCAGAGTATTTTGTCGCATTATCGATCATATTTTTCATCGCAGTGGTGAATAATTTAAAATCCACATTAACACTAAAACTTTCTTTGATGCTAATTTTTACTTTTTCATCATCACTCATGGCAATATCTTTTGCTTCATCTAAAAGATCTAAGATATTGTATTTTTTTAAATTAATCAAACCCGCACCCGAAGTAATTTGTTCAATAGCAGCAAATTCGTTGATTAAAATTTCTAAACGATTAAAAGCACCTATGAGTCTTTCTTTGTATTTGCTATTTTCAAGCATTTCTAAAGTGATCAATCCTTTGGTAATAGGAGTTTTTAACTCATGCATGATATTTCTTAGAAAAAATTGTCTTGAAGTATTAAGCTTTTGAATTCGCAAAATAGACTCATAAAAGGCTGTTGCAACCTGTGAAATTTCATCGTTGCCTTTGCTGACATTTTGAATTTCATCTAGTTTATTTTCTCCAAATTTATCAATTTGTTTTTTTAAAGCTCTTAATGGTTTTAATTTTCTAATGATAAAAATATATAATACCAATAAAACCATCACCACAATACATGCAATAAGCTTGATTACAAAGTAACGGTAACCTTGATATTCTAAATCTTTATACAAATAAAGCTTGCCATCAAAGATGATTTTTAAATACACATTATCTTCTAAAGTAATGATTTCAACCACACCTGTGCTAGTTTGAGCGCGTGCTATGGTTTCAGCCTTGTAGATGATTTTTCTTATAGAAGAGGGTGCGGTTAATTCAATCATCTTGTAATTTTTAGTTTGCTCATAAAATTCCTTCTCACTAATCACATGATTAAAATACAATAATCTTGCGTTGGCTATAAAGGAGTATTTTGCATTAAGTTCGTTAGTGTAATTTTGCTGATCATATTTAATAAGCCATAAAAATGCCAAAATCACACTAACACTTGCAAGTAAAAAAACAAAGGTTATGGTATAAAAAATCGATGATTTATTCATTGAGTTAGTTTATATCCTATGCCTCTGATTGAATGAATGTATTTTGGAGTTTTAGGATCATCGCCGATTTTTTGTCTAATTCTACTAATAATTACATCTATACTTTTATTACTAGAATCTTCGCTAATAGAACTACAATTATACACAAGTTCTTCACGGCTTACCACTCCACCTTCTTTTTTAATCAAATAACTCAAAATGTCAAATTCAGCATTAGTAAAACTAATCTCTTGATCTTTCATAGTGATAGTGTGTTTATATTTATCATAAACAAGATCTTTTTTGACTTGAGCTTGGGCGGTTTTGGTGTTTGAAATTCTTCTTAGATGACTTTTTATCCTTGCTTGAAGTTCTTGAGGATTATATGGTTTTGGCAAATAATCATCAGCACCCAAATCAAGAGCAGTAACCTTATCGCTGATATCGTGTCTTGCACTTGAAATAATAATAGGCGTATCGTATTTTTTACGAATTTCCTCACACACTTCAAGTCCATCAAGACCAGGCAAACTTAAATCTAAAATGATTAAATCATAAGGATTTAAAGCAAGTCTTGAAAGACCGATGTATGGTTCATGCGCGATATCTACTTTCATGTCAAATTGCTCTAAGTACTCTGCTATAATCTCGGCCAATTCTAAATCATCTTCAATCATTAAAATATTTGTCATTTTTTTCCTTTCTTAAAAAAGTAAAGCTCTAACTAAACCGCCTCTATTGATCCAAATTTTAACATATTCTTTGCCTTTATTTAACTCTAAAGCTTTTGATAATTCTTTAAAATTTGAAACCTCATATTGATCGATACCTATGATAATATCACCTTGTTCAAAGCCTATTTTTTCTGCTTTTGATTTTGGCGTAACTTCGGTGATTAAAATACCACTAATGTTTTCAGGTATACGGTATTGGGCTTTGTTTTTAGCATTTAATTCAACTAATTTTAAGCCATCAATATAACCTTTTTCATATTGTAGCGACTTTTCATCAGTTTTTAACATAAATTTCGCAGTTTTAATCTTATTATCTCTTTCATAAGTTAACTCTATCGCTTGTTTTGGATCGATACTTCCTATATAGTTTTTTAAATCCATAGGGCTTTTAATCGTGGTTTTATCTACTTTTATGATCAAATCGCCTCTTTTTAAACCTGCATTATAAGCTGCTGAATCTTTTTGTACTTCAGTGATTAAAGCTCCTTCTTGATTAGTATAGGCTTTTTTGATATCTTGAGTTAAAGCTCCTATGACTACACCCAAATATCCTCTTTCAATTTTTCCATGTTCGATTAGTTTTTGTGCGATAGATTTTGCCATATTTGAAGGGATAGCAAAACCAATACCATTATTTCCTCCGCTTCTTGAAAGTATGGCCGAGTTGATCCCAACTAAAGCTCCTCTACTATCTACTAAAGCTCCACCTGAATTTCCAGGGTTGATAGAAGCATCAGTTTGAATGAAATTTTCGTATTGATTTAAACCTATATTGTTTTTATTCAAAGCTGAGATAATTCCACTTGTAACACTACTTCCTACGCCAAAAGGATTACCCAAAGCAAATACCACATCACCTTCTAACAATCTATCTGAATCAGCAAAAGTAACAGCGGGTAAATTCTTAGCTTCAATCTTTATTACAGCTAGATCTGTTTTAGGGTCAGCTCCGATTAATTTTGCTTTGTATTCGGTGCTTGAATCAGGTAAATTCACAGTGATTTTTTCAGCACCTTCGATAACATGGTTGTTGGTTATAATATATCCATCATTTGAGATAATCACGCCCGAGCCAAGCGAGCTTACCACTTCTTTATTTTTCTTGCTTTTTGGAGCTTGTGGAAAATCAAAACCAAAAAATTGTTTGAAATAAGGATCGTTAAAAAAATCATCAATACCAAAAGAATTACTTTGAACGGTTTTTGAAGTTGAGATATTCACCACAGAATTTTTTACCTTTTGTATAGAATCATGGTAAGAAAGTATAGAATTTGGATTACTAGCTGGTAAAGTTCTTTGTATATTATCATCTGCTTGTTTAAAATCAATACTAGCACTAAAAAGACTAGTTGCTACTGCTAAAGAAAGTATGGTTATTTTTTTCATATTCATCCTTTATAAAATCATTTCCTACAAGTATAAAATTTTATTTTTACACAATTGTAAATAAAACCTTTAGTTTTAAAACTTATAAAAGTTGATTGACTAAGACTAAAGTTTTTGATATAATCAAAACATTATAAAATTGAAGGAAAAATAATATGAGCAATAGTTTATACGATACTTTAGGTGTTGCTAAAAATGCTAGTGCAGATGAAATAAAAAAAGCTTATAGAAAATTAGCAAGACAATACCACCCTGATATCAACAAAGAAAGTGGCGCAGAAGAGAAATTTAAAGAAATCAATGCCGCATATGAAATTTTAAGCGATGAGCAAAAAAGAGCTCAGTATGATAGATATGGTGATTCAATGTTTGGCGGACAAAGTTTTCATGATTTTTCAAGAAGTGCAGGCGGAGCTGATATTAATGATATTTTAAATAGTATCTTTGGTGGAGGTTTTGGAGGATTTGGCAGAGGCTTTAGCTCTAGCAATAATTTTAAAAGTGGTTTTGGGGGCTTTGGAGGTTTTGAAGAAGATTTAGACTTGCAAGCTAGTATAAAAATTCCTTTTGAAAAAGGAATTTTAGGTGGCGAACATATAGTAAATATCAACAACGAGCAAGTGAAAATCAAAATTCCTCATGGTATTAAAGATGGAGAAAAACTACGCATAAGAGGCAAAGGTAAAAGCTTTCAAGGACACAGCGGAGATTTGATTTTAAAAGTTGAATTAGAACAAAGCGATGAATACGAAAGAGAAGATGATGACTTGTATAAAAAAGTTGAAATCAGTTTAAAAACAGCCCTTTTTGGTGATAAAATTAGCGTTCATACTCCACGAAAAGAAGTTAAAATCACCATACCACCAAATTCCAAAAACAATCAAAAAATCCGAATCAAAGGCTATGGAGTGCAAAATAGAAAAACTGATTTATATGGGGATATGTATTTGATTTTAAATGTAAAAATACCTGATATTAATACACTTGATCCAGATTTTGTAAAAATTTTAGAAGAAAAACTACCTTAAGGAGTGGATATGGAACACAGTTATGATGAACCGGTATATCTTATTAGTGTTGTGGCAAAGGTTTTAAGTATACACCCACAAACTCTAAGACAATACGAAAAAGAAGGTTTAGTTGAGCCAAGTAGAACTGATGGTAAAATGAGGCTTTATTCGCAAAAAGACATTGACCGTATAAAAATGATCTTGCGTTTAACTAGAGATCTTGGAGTAAATTTAGCAGGAGTAGATGTAATATTAAAACTCAAAACAAAAATTGATGAGTTTGAAAATACCATAGAAGAGTTAAGATTGGAGCTTGATAGAAGAGATAATCCTTCAAAATCAAGAGCGGTTGTCAAACATAGAAGTAATTTTGATTTAATTTTTTTAGAAAAAATCAAATAACTTCATAATTGCAAAAAGGCTGGTTAGTGGATGCATTTATAACTTTATTTTTGACCGCAGTAGCAGTAGCAGTTGTTTTGAATGTCATATTAAAAAAATTTGGTATTCCAACTATTATAGGCTATATTGCTACAGGTTTATTTGTGCGTGAATTTTATGGCTTTAGCACCAATGAAATCATCATACACGTGGCAGAATTTGGTATAGTATTTTTGATGTTTACTATTGGACTTGAATTTTCTTTTAAGCATCTTTTAGCGATGAAAAAAGAAGTGTTTTTAAATGGAAGTTTGCAAATGCTAACTTGTGGTTTAGTATGCACTTTACTTGTGACTTATATTTTGGGTATTGCAAGTCATATTGCGATGATTGCAGGTTTTGCCTTGGCATTATCATCTACAGCTATTGTTTTAAAAATACTCAATGATAGTGGCGATATCAATGAAGAATACGGCAGAAAAGCTTTGGGGATTTTACTTTTTCAAGACATCGCAGTAATACCACTACTACTTATGATTGATATTTTTAGCTCTCAAAATGCAGATATTTCTAGACTTTTAATCACCACTTTAGTTAGTGCTATTATTTTACTAGTTTTGCTTTATTTTATAGGTAAATATCTTTTTACTTATGTTTTAAAATTTATCATCAAAACAAATGCGAATGAAATTTTTATCGCGACCATTCTTTTTACTGTGATTGGCGCAAGCTTTTTGGCACATTCATTTGGTTTTTCATACTCTTTAGGTGCTTTCATAGCCGGAGCTTTAATAGCAGAAACACAATATAAACACAAAATTGAAGCAGATTTGGTACCTTTTAGAGATTTACTTTTGGGATTTTTCTTTATTAGTGTTGGCTTGCAGATAGATTTTCATCTTGTTTTTGAAAATTGGTTTTTGATTTTTGTATTTGTAAGTTTAGTTTTGGTTATAAAGTTTGTAGTTATTTATGGTCTTTTGGTTTTATATACTAGAAAAAGAGTAGCATTAAAAACGGCTTTAAGTATTTCTCAAATTGGAGAATTTGCACTCGCAGTATTTTCACTCATGCAAGTTAATTCACTTTTAGATGAAAAAACTGCGCAAATTTTTATCATAGTTTCTATTGTAACAATGGTTGCAACACCATTTATTTTAAATAATCTTAGAAAAATAGCCAATGCAGCCGAGGGTGAGCAAAATGATATGGCCAAATTTTATCTTTGTGATCAAAAAATGAAGGATCATTTTATTATTTTTGGTTATGAAAGATTAGGTCAAGAAGTCGTACAAAAAATCAAAAAAACAGGTATTCCTTATTTGGTTTTAGAGAATGACTTGAATTTAGTCGAACTTGGTCGAAGTAGAAATGAAAATGTATTTTTTGCAAATGTTGCACAAGTAGAAACTTTAAAAATAGCCAATATCGAAGAATGCTCAGTCGCAATTATAACCATAAGCAATGAAGCAAAACTTGATATGCTTTATCAAGTGCTTTCCAATCTAAACAAACCTATCAAAACAGTGTTAAAAACAAGTGGTATGGGAGCAAAGATCATCTTCCCTCATGCTGATAAATACTTACACATTGTAGATGCAGAAGCTTCCATAGCAAGAAATTTAGTCCAAGAGGCATTACAATGTAGAATCAACACAAGTGCAGCAGAATGAAAAATGAAGAAAAAGCCTTAAGGGTAAAATACGTAAGAGCTTTGGAAAAATTTACCAATTCTGCAATCAGTGCTTTAAAAAGAGAAGATTTTGATATGATACTTTTTAGAGAAAGAATGCAAAAAAATGCTAAGATTTTTGAAAAAATTCAAGCGGTTTTTTTGGATTCTACCTATACTAAGGCTTTGGAAATTTTTGTCAATGAGTGCTTAGATGATGGCTTAGATCAAAAAACGCTTGTTTCAAAAGCAAATGCTTTATACAAATTAAAGAAAAATCAAAGCTATAAAAAAGACAAACATAAAACTAAATTTAAGGATGAATATTGATTAATGTAATTTTTGATATGGACGGAACTTTAATAGATAGCGCTAATGCTATTGTATGTGCAGTAAATGAAATAAGAGCTGATTTAAATCTTGAACCTTTAAAAAGAGATTTTATCCTTGATACAATCAACACTCCAGGGCAAAACTATGCTAAGATTTTTTATGGCGTTGATACTTACTCTCACACAAGCTTCAAAGAAGGTTATGAGAAGTATTTTATCAAGCATTATGACCAAAGCGTGGTGCTTTTTGATGGGGTAGTTGAAGTTTTGGATTTTTGTAAAAAAAATGGGTGCTATTTGGCCATTGCTACCAATGCGCCACAAGAAAGCTTAGTGCCTATTTTAAAAAAACAAAACATTCTTTCGTATTTTGATAAAATTTTAGGCGTTAGTTATGGTATAGAAGCTAAGCCTGATCCTATGATGTTAAGATTGATTGCAGATGAGGCAAAATACAATAAAAGTCTTTTTATAGGCGATAGCTTAAAAGACAGACTTTGTGCAAAAAATGCAAATGTAGATTATATACATATTGCTTGGCATAAAGAAGTTAAAGAACCAGATGGGGCTAATGATAAAAACACTTTAATAGAAAAAATTCAAACTCACATGAAAGGTTAAAATATGGATATTTTTGATGAAATGTTTGCTAAAACTCCTAAAGAAAAATTTATAGAAACAATAAAATACGCAAACCTAGGTGCTTTAGAAAATGTAATGGAAAAATTACTAGCAGATCACATTGCTATGATAGAACTTTTAGAAAAAAATAACCTTAACGAAACAGATGTTGCTCAATTTCAAATGGAAAATTCTCTTTTGATAGATGAAAGAAAAAATGACTTTTATATAGGCTTAAGCGCTGAAATTTTAGGTCATGAGGGTTGATTTTGCGTTGGTTTTGGTGGATATTTTTATTTTCTAGTTTACTTAAAGCTGAAGTTTTTTTTGACTATACCTATCAATTTACCTTAAGTAAAGATGAAAAAGCGAGTGTAAGAATTAAAGAGATTGATTACCCTGATGAAATCTATCATTTTGACTTCTCATGGACTTTGTTTGATCAAACTAATATTATCGTACATTCAAAATACAAAAAATACCCCAGACAATTTGTCATGTCTTTAAGAAGAAATTTAAACTGGGTGGTTCAAACTTTAGTGCCTGATTATAATAATCCTCATATTGACAGAGCAAGATTAATACTAGAATTTAGTGATTTCAAGAAAGGAGAGGCTATTTTTACTGTTTATATAGAAGATAGAAATAAAAAACTAGAAGTGGAATTTTTAGACCCTAGAAAAGCCACTCTTAATCAAAACTAAAGTAAAATTTAATAAAATACAATATAAGAAAACTAAGGAAAGCATAGTGCAAAAGATCGATCAATACATGCATGAATTTTTATCAGAGTTAAATTACGAACCTATTTTAACGATGAGTTCAAAACTTCAAGGCGGAAAAAAATTACGCTCAAAATTACTTTTAAAAATCGCCAATGAAAATGAAACTAGCTATAAAATTTGTGCCATTATAGAATTAATTCACGCTGCGAGTTTGCTACATGATGATGTTATTGATGAGGCAAAACTTAGAAGAGGTGTAAAGTCGATCAATGCAGAATTTGGCGCAAAAAATGCCATTATGTTAGGTGATATTTTATATTCAAAAGCTTTTTATGAACTCTCGCTTTTAGATTTAAAACTTGCAAAAGTTATCTCTAATGCAGTAGTAAAGCTTTCTATTGGAGAGTTAATGGATGTAAATTTAAGTGAAACTTTCAACACTAACAAAAACGCTTACTTACAAATGATATACAATAAAACTGCAGTTTTAATCGAAGCTAGTGCAAGAAGCGGTGCAATACTTGCTGGCTTAGATGAAAATGATTTTGCAGAATATGGAAAAAATTTAGGCTTAGCCTTTCAAATTGTGGATGATCTTTTGGATATTCAAGGCGATGAACAAACCTTAGGAAAACCCGCTATGAATGACTTTAAAGAGGGCAAAACCACTCTTGCTTATATGTATTTATATGAAAAATTAAATCCTCAAGATCAAGCAATCTTACAAGGTTATTATAAAAAAGATTTAAATGAGAGTGAAGTTGCTTGGATAAAAAATAAAATGCATGAATATCAAATTTTCGAGCAAGTCCATCAAGAACTAAATGTCTATGCAAACAATGCCTTAAAAGCTATAGAAAAATATAACATAAAAGATTTAGAAGATATTATCAAAAGTATGATTGAGAGGGATTTTTAATGCATTATTATTGCATCAGCTTTACACATAAAAATACAGATATTGCCACTCGAGAAAAGCTTTCCTTCTCCAACGAAAACAAAAAAAGAGAACTTTTAAAACTCATTCATGCCAACAACAAGATTTTAGAAAGTCTAGCACTTAGCACTTGCAATAGAGTTGAAATTTTACTTTTTGCAGGTGAATTAGAAGGTGTTGGCGAGCATGTTTTAAAAACTTTAAGTTTGCTTTGCAATGTTGATAAAGAAAATCTTGGATCTAAGGCAGATTTTTATGAGGATAGTGGTGCCATCCATCATCTTTTTTCCGTAGCTAGTTCACTCGATAGCTTGGTTATTGGCGAAACACAAATTGCTGGCCAATTAAAAGAAGCATATAAGTTTGCCCTACAAGAGCAAAGATGTGGAGTGCATTTAACAAGAGCGATTCATTATGCTTTTAAATGTGCAGCCAATGTAAGAAATCAAACCGATATTTCAAAAAATCCTATTTCAGTTGCTTCTGTTGCAGTAGCCAAAGCCAAAGAATTATTGAACTTAGAAAATAAAACGGCTGTGGTTATCGGAGCAGGTGAAATGAGCGAATTAGCCTGTAAGCACCTTTTAAATGCAAAAGCTAAAGTGCTTATACTTAATAGAGACATAGAAAAAGCGGGGAAACTTTGTGAATGTTTAGGTGAAAATGCGAGTTGTGAAAGTATTGCGAATTTAAAAAATGCCTTAAATCAATATGAAGTTTTTTTTAGTGCTACTAATGCTCCTCATGCTATCATAACTCATGATTTGCTAGAAGAAAAAGACTATAAAAGGTATTTTTTTGATATAGCCGTACCTAGAGATATTGATATAAAATCTGATGAAAAAAACCACGTCTATGCGGTTGATGATTTAGAAGAGGTGGTAAAGAAAAATTTAACCCTAAGAGAACATCAAGCGCAAATTGCTTACTCTATAGTAGGTGTGATGACTAATGAGTTTTTTCAGCATTTAAGCAAGCTAGCAACCTTACCTTTAGTAAAACAGCTTCGATTACAAGCTGATGAAATTGCTAGCATAGAATTACAAAAAGCTATAAAAAAAGGATATTTAAAACATTCAAATCATGAAGAAGCAAGAAAGCTTATAAGACAAGTAATGAATGCCTTTTTGCACCATCCTAGTGTAAATCTTAAAAAACTAAGCGGAACCATGCAAAATGATTCAGTGATTAATGCGATGCGTTATGTATTTGATTTAAAAAATGAAAATATGGAAGGTTTAAACCTTTATAAATGTGAATTTAATTTGGAGAATAATCATGAAATTTAGTAAATTTTATGCCGTAAGTACAAAAGAAAATCCAAAAGATGCCACGCTACCAAGTCATATATTTTTAGTTAAGGGTGCTTTTGTAGAGCAAATTGGAAGTGGCTTGTATAATTTTTTACCTTTAGGAAAAAAAGTTTTAGATAAAATCAAAAACATCATCAAAGAAGAAATGGATAAAGCAGGAGCTCTAGAAGTAAACTTAAGTTTTAACACCCCAGCTGATCTTTGGAAAGAAAGTGGAAGGTTTAATGTATTTGGCAAAGAACTTTTACGCTTTAAAGATAGAAAAGAAAACGATTTTGTTTTAGGACCAACCCACGAAGAAGCTATGGTGGCTTTAGTTAGAAATAAAGTTACTTCATACAAACAACTTCCTTTACACTTATATCAAATTGGCTTGAAATTCAGAGATGAAGCTAGACCTAGATTTGGACTTTTAAGATGTAGAGAATTTTTAATGAAAGATGGCTATAGTTTTCACGCTAATGAAGCAGATTTAGATAAAGAATTTAACCTCATGCACGAGACTTATAGCAAAATTCTCACACGATTAGGGCTTGAATTTAGAGCTGTTGAGGCTGATAGTGGAGCCATTGGTGGTAGCGGTTCGAAAGAATTTATGGTTTTGGCCAAAAATGGCGAAGATGATATATTATTATGTGAGCATTGTGATTATGCAGCTAATATCGAAGCAGCAAAAAGAGCTAAAAAAACCTGCCAAGATGAAAGACCAGAAGCAGATTTTGCAACACAATTTCACACTCCTAATGTAAAAACCATAGAAGAGTTAGCAGAATTTTTCAAGATTAACTCTTACTATACCATTAAGGCTATTGCAAAAAAAGCTATTTATGAAAATGAAGAAAAAATCGTGGTATTTTTTGTGCGTGGTGATGATGAGTTACAAGAGGTTAAAGCACTTAATGCAGCCAATGCGCTAGAATTAACCGATGCAAGCGAGGAAGAATTAGTAAAAGCAGGTTTAGTGCCTGGATTTATCGGCTTTGTAGGGTTAAATGGTGTTGATTTTTATATCGATCATGAACTTGAAAACGAAACAAATATGATTATCGGGGCTAACAAAAAAGATTATCATTTAGTAGGTATTAACGTAGTCAATCTAAACAAAGAACGCTTTAAAGATCTTGCAGCAGTCAAAGAACACGATCTTTGTCCAAAATGCCAACACAAACTCAAACAAAGCAAAGGTATTGAAGTAGGGCATATTTTTAAACTTGGTAGCAAGTATTCTAAAGCAATGAATGCAAGTTATCTAGATGAAAATGGCAAAGCACAGTTTTTTACCATGGGTTGCTATGGCATGGGGGTAAGTCGCTTGGTAGCTGTTGCTATAGAAGCAAGTCATGATGAAAAAGGTTGTATCTGGAATAAAACCTTAGCACCTTTTGTTTTAGATATCATTGTTTCTAATGTAAAAGATACAAAAGCTATGGAATTAGCTGAACAAATTTATAACCATTTTAAAGATAAAGAAGTGTTGTTTGATGATAGAAATGAGCGCTTTGGAGTAAAAATCAACGACTTTGAATTAATGGGATTTCCTTATGCTTTAGTTATTGGCAAGGGCTTAGAAAAAGATGAAGTTGAGCTAATCCACAGAAATACCTTAGAAAAACAGGTGTTAAAAACACAAGAAATCATTCCACACTTAGAGAAAATTTTATGATAGCAAAAGTCAACCTTAGTGCTTTTTTGGTTTTAGAATTAATTGCAAGTGTTTTGTTTATTGTTTTTTTTGGTTTTTTAAATTTTTTTATGATAGTTTTTGCAAGCATGTTTTTAGGGGCAATGTTTTTAGCAAAAACTTGGACCAATCTCATCACCATGCAAAATACCCATACTAATTTATTTGGTATGGTTAAATTATTTTCTTTAACCATAGTAGGAATTTTACTGTTAATACCGGGAATTTTGAGTTCATTTTTAGGCATATTGTTGTTGTTTTTCATGGCAGTTTTAAAATTTTTCACTCATAAAAAATCCCAAAAACACCAAACACCAAACAACGAAGAAGAAATCATTGATGTAGAAATCATACAGGAGCATAAAAAATGCAATTAATCATCGCAACAAGAAAAAGTCAACTTGCTTTATGGCAAAGTGAACACGTAAAAGAACAATTACTGCAAACACATGCAAATTTAAAAATTACACTAGAAGGATTTAAAACCAAAGGTGATGTTTTACTTGACTCACCTTTGGCAAAAATAGGTGGAAAAGGACTTTTCACAAAAGAACTTGAAGAAAGCATGTTAAGAGGCGATTCGCATTTGGCTGTACATAGCTTAAAAGATGTGCCAAGTTTTTTTCCTGATGGTCTAGTTTTAGCTGCTATTTCAAAAAGAGAGGTTGTAAACGATGCTTTTTTAAGTGAACATTATGAAAACCTAACTGCACTTCCAAAAGGTGCAAAAGTTGGCACCACAAGCCTTAGAAGAAGAATGCAACTTTTAGCATTAAGACCTGATTTAAATATCATTTCTTTAAGAGGCAATATCAACTCACGCTTAGAAAAACTTAAAGCAAAAGAATTTGACGCAATTATCTTAGCATTGGCCGGTATTAAACGTTTAGGTTTAGACAAAACAATTAAATATGTCAAAGCTTTTGAGCTTGATGAGATGATACCTGCAGCTTCTCAGGGTGCTTTAGGTATAGAAAGTATTGATGATGAAAAAATTTTAAAATACCTAGAGTGCTTAAATGATGAAAATGCCTTTATAGAAACTCACATAGAAAGAGACTTTATCAAAACCTTAGAAGGTGGCTGTCAAGTACCTATAGGTATCAATGCAAAAATTCTTCAAGATAATATAGAAATTCGTGCCATAGTAGGTTTGCCTGATGCAAGTAAATTACTAAAAGAAAAAAGAGTTATTAAAAAACAAGACTATGTTAACGCAGGTGAACTTTTGGCTAAAGAAATGATAGCAAAAGGGGCAAGAGAAATTTTAAAAGAAGCAGAGAGTATGATATAAATGCAAAAATTTATAGAACTTTTGAAAAAAAATCATCTATTGAAAATCATCAATGATCCTGTTGATGTTGATCTTGAAATGGCGCATTTAGCTTATATAGAAGTCAAAAAGGAAGATTCTAAAGCTTTACTTTTTACTCATGGGGTAAAAAATGGCAAAAAGTATGACTATCCGGTGCTTTTAAATACTTTTTGTAATGAAAAAGCTTTAAATTTAGCTTTTGGAAGAGATCATGAAGAAGTAGCTAAAGAAATTAGCTCTTTATTGAAAATGCATATTCCGCAAAGTTTTGGTGCAAAATTAAATTTTTTCAAGACTTTATTAGATCTAAAAAATATCCCACCTAAACGCATTAAAAAAGAAGGAGAATTCACCTATAAAAGTTTAAATTCTTTAAGTGATATTCCTATTTTAAAAACCTGGGAAAAAGATGCTGCACCTTTTATCACTATGGGGCAAGTTTACACTCAAAGTTTAGATGGTAAACAAAACAACCTTGGGATGTATCGCTTGCAAGTTGTTGATGATAAAACTTTGCTTATGCATTGGCAAATTCATAAAGATGCGAGTCATTTTTTTCATGAGTACAAAAAAGCAAATCAAAAAATGCCAGTTAGTATAGCCATAGGTGGCGATCCTTTGTATATTTGGTGTGGACAAGCACCTTTACCAAAAGGAATTTTTGAGCTTTTGCTTTATGGTTTCATCAAGAAAAAACCTGCCATTTTAGCAAAGTGCAAGAGCAACCCACTTTATGTGCCTTATGATAGTGATTTTGTGATAGAAGGCTTTGTTGATCCTAATGAATTTGCACCTGAGGGGCCTTTTGGAGATCACACGGGATTTTACACTCCGGTTGAACTTTGTCCTGTATTAAAAGTAGAGAAAATTTTTGCTAAAAAAAATGCAATCTATCAAGCTACTGTCGTAGGAAAACCTCCATTAGAAGACAAGTACATGGGACTTGGCACCGAAAGAGTTTTTTTACCTTTACTTCAAACTAACGCACCTGATTTGATCGATTATAACATGCCAGAAAACGGGGTATTTCACAACTTAATCTTAGCCAAAATAGAAGCAAAATACCCTGCGCACGCAAAACAAATCATGCATACATTTTGGGGTGTAGGGCAAATGAGTTTTGTTAAACATGCTATTTTCGTAGATGAAAACGCACCTTCATTAAAAGACTATGACAAACTCATACCTTATATACTCGATCGTTTTGATGAAGAAAAATTACTTATTAGTGAAGGAATTTGCGATCAACTCGATCATGCTTCAAATACCTACTGTTATGGTGGGAAAGCAGGGCTTGATGCATGCGGTGATGAAAAAAAAGTAGAACTAGAAATTTTAAAAGATGAAACTTTACTTCAATTATTTAAAGAGAAAGATTCAAGTATTTTAAATTTAAAACAATTCTACACTCAAACTTTCGCACCAATTAGCGTAGTTTTGATTGATAAAAAAGAAAAAATTGCTCAAGTATTTGAAAAACTACAAATTTATAAAAAACACTTTAGAATTTTAGCCTTTTTAGATCAAGATGCTATTTTAGAAAACCCTTACATGCTAGTATGGCGTATCGTAAACAATATCGATGCAAAAAGAGACATTTTTATAAAAAAAGATTGTGTTGGGATTGATGCGACAAACAAAGGTTTACTAGAAGATTATCATAAAGCATGGCCTTTAATGACTAATTGCTCTAAAGAAGTTATCGATAAGCTCATTGCAAAAAAATTACTTCCTAATGATGAAAAATTCTTCAAAAAGTTTGAAATTTTTTAATTTCGGGCTTTTTGAGAACACTTTTTGCTTGTAAAAAATATAGATTTTTAATCTAAATATTAAGTTTTTTAAAATTGTGTCGATAGTGTATTTTGAAGTCTTTTAAAAAGGAGTTTAAAATGGACATTGGTAACATTCAAAGAGATGCAAATATCACTCATTTTAATACAAAGGGTGCAGAAAAAACATCTCAACAAGAAAGCAAGCAACAAAATGATTTAAAAGATCAAGATGAGAATTTAAACGATAAGTTGAAAAATGCAACAGAAAAGTTAAACCAGCAAATGGAAACTTTAGAAACAAATGTGCGTTTTGCGTACAATGATAAAATCAACGAAATGTATGTGAATGTGACCGAAAAAGATACTGGCAGGCTCATACGCAAAATTCCTAGTGAAGAGGTTATGAAGCTGATAGAGTATTTTAAAGGTGTTATTGGCACTATTTTTGATAAGGAGAGTTAACAATGGCAGTAGGTAGTTTAGGAAGTTTAGGGATAGGTTCAGGTGTTTTAACAAGTGACACTTTAAATAAACTCAAAGAAGCAGAGATGAATGCTCACTTGAGTCTTTATAATACACAACTTGAAACCAACACTTCAAGACAAAAAGACTTAGCAGAGCTTGAAGCGAAGTTACTTGCTTTCCAAACTGCTGTTAATAGCCTAGGGGATACCTCTCAGTTTAACAAAAAGAAAGTATCTCCTAGCGTAAGTGGAGATAGTGCCGCTGCGAGCTTAGTAGTAGGATCCTTATCTAACCTTACTAATATGAAAGTGATCGTAGATCAACTAGCCCAAAAAGATGTATATCAAAGTAATGGCTTTAGGGATAAATCTGCTACCGTTATGGGTAGTTTGGGTATAAAAGGTGATGAAAGTGGTAAAACTTCTTTTACTATCACTCAAGATGGAAAAGACTATAAGATCGACATAGACCAAAGTACAACTGTGGCTCAGCTTGCTGAAAAGATCAACGCAGCCACCGGTGGCAAAATAGAAGCTAAGCTTGTTAACACCGGAGACAGAGATAATCCATACCGCTTAGTCGTACAAAGCACCGAAACAGGAACAAAAAACAACATCTCTTTTTCAGGTGATGATGAGCTTTTAAAAGCTATGGGCTGGGAACTTGATAAAAATAGCATTAGCGCAGGCGGTTTATATGGATTTAGACCAACAGGTGCCGGAGATAAAGATAAAGACAAAATTACTAGCTCGATTAACAATATAAATCAAGAAGATAAGCTTTTATCTAAAGGAGAAAGCACTTCTTTAACTTTTGTTATAAAAAATGGCGAAAGATATGATAGATTTACCATTAATATTGATGAAAACACTACTTATAAAAGCTTAGCAGAAGATTTAAAAAAACAAACCAATGGAAAAGTAGAATTAAGTTTTGGTGAAAATGGTAGTTTTACTTTTAGAGCTACCAATGGTGGCGAACTAAGCCTTTTTGATGGAGGTTATGCAGTAGATAAAGATGGCAACATCGATCAAGCAAATTATACTAGAGATGAAAAAGCTACATCTTTGCTTAGTAGTAAATTTGGAATTACTTTAGATAATAGCACACCACAAGGTTACAATGTAAAAGCAGACAATGAAAACCACATTCAAAAAGGTATGGATGCTATCTTTAGTGTAGATGGTGTGAAGATGACAAGACCAACCAACACTATCACTGACATAGGTCCTGACATCACTTTGGAGTTAAAACAAAAAGGTGAGATTAGTTTCAATGTCACTCAAGATACAGAATCTATCGCACAGTCTTTAGAAAGCCTAGCTACAGCTTACAATGACTTGATGATCAATCTCAACGCAGCGACCAAATTTGACCCTGATGCAGGGACAAAAGGAAACTTTGTCGGTGTAAGTGAAATTTACAACATCAAATCTCAAATCAACAACATCCTACTTCAAACCATCACCGTTGATGGAACAGTTATCGTTGGTGATAGCGACAGCTCAGAAGGGATTAAAGTTTCTTCAAAAGTAAGCTTGTCTTTGGCAGATTATGGTTTGACTTTAAATGATGGGGTTTTAACTTTTGATTCAGGTAAGTTTAACTCTAAATTTAATGAAGATCCGCAAATGGCTGAGAAATTTTTCGTAGGAAGCAATGGCTTTGAAGATATTGACCTAGTGGGCGATAGGGTGAGTAATCTTGGTGAAGAAGATATAAAATTTGAAGAAGGTAAATTTACCATCACTTATAATGATGAAACGATTGATTTAAGTAAAACGGTAAATGGGGATCCTTTTACACTTACTGGTGCTGATGACATAGAAAAAGCTAAAAATCTAGTAGAACATATCAATAGTTTTGGCTTAGAAGGCTTAGAAGCTAGTTTTGAAATCATCAATCAAGGTAAAGAAGGACAGCAAATCCAGTTTAAAATCAAAGGAACTTCAGGTAGCAACCTTGAAATCAAGGGCGATAGTGAATTTTTGAAAAAATTTGGCTTAAGCTCTAGAACCATTTATTCAGTTTACAAAGAAGAAACAGGAACTTTTGGGGTGTTAAAAAACACCATGGGAGAAATCATGAGTTCTGATGGCTCATTTGGTGGTTACAAAGAATCCCTAACAAAAGAATCTAAAAACCTAAACGAAACCATCGAATCAACTAAAAAAACCATAGAAGATAGATACGATACGATGTGGTCTAGATGGGCTGCTTATGATGGTATCATCGCAAAATTAAACAATCAAGCAAGCGTTATTTCAAACATGATCAACGCAGCAAATAACCAAGGTTCATAATTTAAGAAAGGAAATTAATGCTAAATAGTGCAGTTTATAACGCATATTCGCAAAATCAAACCGGAGTAGAATCTCAAGAAAAATTAATCGAGATGTTATATAGTGGGATTTTACGTTTTTCTAGTAGAATAAAAATAGCCATACAAAATGACAATATAGAAGAAAGAGTATATTATGTAAAAAGAGCTAGTGCTATTTTTATTGAGCTACTTAACTGTCTTGATTATGAAAAAGGTGGAGAAGTAGCACACTACCTTAGTGGCTTATATACTAGAGAATTACAACTTCTTTCTTTAGCAAATATAGAAAATAATGAAGCTAGGGTAGATGAAGTGATTAATGTTGTAAAAGGCTTATTGGAAGCTTGGAGGGAAGTACATCAAAAATGAGTGAAAAAAAATGGATAGATGAGTTTAAACTAGCTGTTTATACTGAAGATGTAGAAAAAATAGTCAAACTCATAGAAAAACCTGATTTTAATGACTGTCCTAATGAAGCTTTGGCATTAACCAATGAGGCCATAGCTTTTATGAAGAAAAAGCAAGATGAAGTGGCTCTTAACTTAAAAAAACTCAAAAAAGCTTCTGCTTACATGAAGTAAAACATGGCGATAAGCCGAGTTCTGTCAAGAGCGATCATTTATCTAGACTTGTTTTTGCAAACAAGTTCAAGCGAAGGGTTATATCATAAGACTAAAACCACCCCTTCTTGCTGCAGATTGGGTTTACATAGCTAACTTTGTTACCAAAGTTACTGGTAGGCTCTTACTCTACCGTTTCACCTTTTCCATATAAAATATGGTAGTTTTCTTTCTGTTGCACTTTCCCTTAGGTTGCCCTAGCCATCCATTAGATGGAATCTTTGTCTTATTGCAGCTCGGACTTTCCTCTTCTAAAGAAGCGATCGCTTGCCATGTTTAGTCAAATTTTATCAAAAAAATCATTTTTATACTAGAGTAAAAACAAGATTTAGTATAATTTTTAAGTCATTTTTATCTTTTACGAGCTCCATTTGTCTAACTTTCACATAAGGATCTAAATTTTGTAAAAATTGCATTAAGCTATAAAAATCACTTTTGAAATTTAACCTCACTTCATAATATGCAAAATATTTATCTTGTACTTTATGACTTTGAATTTGTAATTCTTTTGCTTGAATTTGACTAAGACTTTGCTCAATGTGCTTTAAAACACTTTGATAATCCTTGCTTTCTTCTAAACTCAAATTTTCATCTAAAAATTCGATTTTTTCATCATGTATAGCGATTAAATCTTGTATTTGTTGATACTGACTTTTTAACTCAAAAAGTTCATTTTGTGATGATTGCAACCTAGCTTCAAAAGCCCTATATACACTAATATAAACTACAAAAAATCCAAGCAAAAAAACCATGATAAATGCTAATATCAATTCACGTTTAGATAAAGCAAAAAGGATATTTTCTAAATCATCAAAGATTTTTTTCAAATACAAGAATGGTTTTTCCATGTTTGACTTCTTTGTTTTTTAAAATAAATGAGTATTTTTTAAATTCATCATAAAAATCATCATCTTTTATTAGCTCTATAGTAAAAATATTATCTTTTATAGATAAAGCCTCTATAGGAATTTGATAAAAATTTAACACTGATAAGAAATTATAAAAATCTCTATAGCAAAGCGTATGAGAATAAATTTTTTGCAATGATTTTATTTTTTTCTGATTTTCATTTTGTGTCTTTAAAATCACCTCATTTGTTTTTTGCTGTAGCTGGAGGTGTTTTAATTTTTCACTTTCATTTTGAATAAGGCTTTTTAACTGGAAATTTTCTTTCGTATTTGATAAGGCTTGTATATACAAATAACTAGGATACATCATAGCCAAAAAAACTCCACAAAAAAACAAAAGCAAAGCTTTAAAGCTATAAGATTTAAAATAAACCAATGATTCTTTTTTAGCAAAGTTAATCTTTGCAAAGCTGATTTCTTCAAGTAGTTTTGGATATAAAAGCTTACTTTCTAATTTTTTAAATATACTGATATTTTTCGTATCATCTATGCTGATAATATTTTCATAAATATTTTGCAATTTAGCTTGATAGGTCTCATTATAAGCATTTAAAGGCAGTATTTTGCAGTTTTTAAAGTCACTTCCTAGGTAGTCTATTAAGACTATGTATTGTTTTTTAAACAATAAAACCAAATTATTTAAGCTTTTAGCTTTATTAAAATACACCCCAAAAAGCAAAGGCTCTGGGATCAAAAAGTCTTTACTTGAAACATTCTCACGTTGGGTTAAAAAAACATGTGTAAAATCATCATCTAGAAAATATTCTATTTTATAAGAAAAATCATCTTTAACTCCTAACTCACTGAAGCTTTTGCTTAAAATCTCATCTTCGCTTGTTAGTTTTGTAAATCTAATATAAAGAAGTTTTTCATAAGCCAAAAAATCCTTTAAAATAGACCTTTTACTCATCATAAAGGATTTTTTTAAGATTTTGCTCGTTTTTATGCCAATTTTTTTCAAGTTGGACGAACAATTTTAGCATTACCTTTTTTTGTGCTAATTTTTCTATTTTTATCCTAGCTTCTTTTCCTATGCGTTTAATCGTTGCGCCATCTTTGCCTAGTATCATTCCTTTATGCGAATTGCTATCTGTGATGATTGTGGCATTGATGTGATAAATTTGATCTAGTTCTTTGATTTTTTCTATTTTGACTTCAGTGGTGTATGGAATTTCATCACTTAAATTCTCATATATCGCTTCTAAAATAAAATCTCTGTAGATATCTTTTTCATTTGTTGTAGTGATAAATTCAGGATCAAAATAATACGGATGTTCAGGCAAATACTTAACCATCTCATCTAGAAGAATTTTTTTATAAAATTTTTGCTTTGCAGAATAGGGGATAATAGCGCTAAAATGGGAACTAAATCGAGCATATTCGCTTAGTTTTTTCAGTAAAATTTCCTTTTTTACCAAATCAACTTTATTGATTAATACAATATGTGGCACTTTGGGATTTAAACTTAAAAAATTTTCATAATCTTTAATATCATCATAAATACTAGCTACAAATAAAATCACATCACAATCAGCAATGCTTTTAATCGCCAAATCTATCATAAGTTGATTCATAGCCTTAGAACTTGCATGCAAACCAGGCGTATCTATAAAGATAAGCTGATGATCTTCATGCATGACAATGGCATTGATTTTTCTTCTTGTAGCATTTTGTTTGTGAGAAACCATCGCCACTTTTTCTTCTAATAAAGAATTAAGGATAGAACTTTTTCCTGCATTAGTTCTACCCACTATACTAACAAAGCCACTTCTCACAAGATATACCTAGCTAGATCTTTGTTTTCTATGATATCTCCAAGTTTAACTTGCACTTTAAAATCATCTATTTTATAAACTTTACCAGCATATTCATCTGCTTCAAAGCTTATATCTTCCAAAAGTTTTTCTACTACCGTATGTAAGCGTCTTGCGCCGATATCTTGCATTTCTTCATTTGCTTTGCTTGCTATTTTTGCTATTTCTCTAATCGCATCATCTTCAAAAACTAATTCCACTTTTTCAGTTTTTAAAAGCTCAATATATTGTGTTAGCAATGAGTTTTTAGGTCTTGTTAAAATCGCATATAATGCTTCCTCATCTAATGAATCAAGCTCTACTCTCAAAGGAAAACGCCCTTGAAGTTCAGGGATCAAATCACTTGGCTTGCTTAAATGAAACGCACCTGCTGCGATAAATAAAATATGATCAGTTCTTAAAGGCCCGAATTTAGTTTGTATAGTGCTACCTTCAACTATAGGAAGTAAGTCTCTTTGCACACCTTCTTTACTTGGATCTTGGCGATTAGAATTAGAGCTTGAAACTGCTACCTTATCTATCTCATCGATAAAAATAATCCCTTCATTTTCCGCTCTTCTTAAAGCCTCGCCTTTAATGCTTTCCATATCAAGAATTTTCTCACTCGCTTCTTGGGCTAAGGCTATTCTTGCGTCTTTAACTTTCATTTCTTTTTTAACTTTTTTATTACCCACACCAATCACTTTAACAATGTCTTGCATAGCACCCATTTCAGGTGGTAAGTTTGGGTTGGTGTCAAACACACTTTGTGAAATTTCAACTTCTATCACGCTATCATCTAAATCACCCGCTTGTAATTTTGCGCGCATTTTTTCTAAAGAATTTTGATACTCTTCTTGCTTTTCTTCGCTAATGCCTTTTGGTAGAGGCGGTAAGAGTTTTTCTAAAATTTTATTTTCTATAAACTCGTTAATTTTTTCTTTGTTTTTTTCTTTTTCTTCATTTTTTACTAAATTTAAAGCAGCATTTGCTAAATCCCTAACCATACTTTCTACATCACGCCCAACAAAACCAACTTCAGTGTACTTGCTTGCCTCAACTTTAACAAAAGGAAGCCCCATCATCTTAGCAAGGCGTCTTGCAATCTCTGTTTTACCAACCCCAGTTGATCCTATCATCAAGATGTTTTTTGGCATGATATCATCTTGCAGTTCAGGACTAAGTTGCATTCTTCTATAACGATTTCTTAAAGCTATTGCTATGATTTTTTTAGCGTTTTTTTGTCCAATCACATAATCATCTAAAAATTTTACAATCTCTTTTGGAGTTAAATTCATTTATCATCCTCAATTACATAAGTTTTAATATTTGTATTAGTGTAAATGCAAATTTCACCAGCTATTTGTAAACTTTCTTTTACTAATTCTTCCTCATCTAAACTAGAATGCTTAGCCAAGGCTCTTGCAGCAGAAAGCGCGTAGTTGCCACCACTTCCAATAGCAGCTATAGCACCATCTTCAGGTTCTACTACATCTCCAGTTCCTGAAAGTAAAAATATATGATCTCTATCAAGCACAAGCATCATAGCTTCAAGCTTTCTTAAGTATTTATCTTTGCGCCATTCTTTAGAAAAGTCTATGGCAGCTTTTAGCAAGTCACCCTTAGAACTAGAAAGTAATTTTTCAAACATATCAAAAAGATTAAAAGCATCAGCAGTACTTCCTGCAAAGCCTGCCAATACTTTACCATTATTTAATTTTCTAATTTTCACCGCATTGTTTTTTAAAACAGTATTTCCAAAACTTACTTGTCCATCTCCACCTATAACAGACTTATTTTTGCCTTTATAAGCTAAAATTGTAGTCGCGTGAAACATTACTCTCCTTTAACCTCTAGCTTAAATAAAGCATGGATCGCATGTCCTAACTTTACTGAAATTGTATGCAAGCCAAGCTCTTTTATCGTGTCACATTCTAAGCTTTTTTTATCAAGCTCTATACCTTTTTGATCTTTTAATGCATGAGCAATTTCATCTTTGGTAACCCCACCAAACAAACTTCCATTAGCTCCCACAGGTTTAGCTATACAAATCGTGATTTTAGATAACTCTTCTTTTAGTTTTTCCAAATTTGCAAGCTCAAATCTTAAATTTTCAGCCTTTTTCTTTTGCTCAGCCTCATATTGCTTTAAAACCTCATGTGTAGCAGCTTTAGCAAAACCTTTCGCAATTAAAAAATTTTGCCCATAACCATCTTTAACTTCTTTAACTTCTCCTGCTTTTCCTAAGCTTTTTACATCTTTGATTAACAATACTTTCATTTTTGTCCTTTATTAGAATTTTCTTCCATTTTTACCTGCGATGATAAATCTCAACGCATTCAATCGTATAAAGCCTTGTGCATCTTTTTGATCATACACTACATCTTCTTCAAAAGTACAATAAGCTTCATTAAACAAGCTATCATTTGCACTTTCTCTACCTATTACTATTACATTGCCTTTATATAATTCAAGTTTAACTTTACCATTTACATACTTTTGTGATTCATCGATCAATGCTTGCAGCATTAATCTTTCAGGTGAAAACCAATAGCCATTATAAATTAAACTTGCATATTTTGGCATTAACTCATCTTTTAAATGTGCTGCTTCTCTATCTAAAGTAATGCTTTCTATAGCACGGTGTGCTTTTAACAATATAGTCCCTCCTGGGGTTTCATAGCAACCTCTACTTTTCATTCCCACATAGCGATTTTCAACAATATCAAGACGACCTATGCCGTGTTTTGCACCAAGTTCATTTAGTTTAGCTAAAAGTTGCGCAGGAGACATTTTTTCTCCATTTATGGCACACAAATCACCTTTGTTAAACTCTAGTTCCACCATCTCGCTTTCATTTGGGGTGTCTTTTAAGTCTTTCACCCAACGCCACATATCTACTTCAGGTTTAACCGCAGGGTCTTCAAGCACCAAACCCTCATAAGAAATATGCAGTAAATTCGCATCCATAGAATAAGGCGACTTACCCGGTTTTTTAGCGATATCAATTCCATGCTTTTGCGCATAAGCTAAAAGTTTTTCACGGCTATTTAAATCCCATTCTCTCCATGGAGCAATAATAGCCAAGTTAGGATTTAACGCTAATGCACCTAGCTCAAAACGCACCTGATCATTACCCTTACCAGTTGCCCCATGGCTGATCGCATCTGCGTTGGTTTTATTTGCAATTTCTACTAAAGCTTTTGCTATCAAAGGTCTTGCTATACTTGTACCTAGTAAATACTCTCCCTCATAAATAGCATTTGCTCTAAACATAGGAAATACATAGTCTTTTACAAATTCATCTTTTAGATCCTGAATAAAAATATTTTCTTCTTTCACACCTAAAGAAAAGGCTTTTTTTCTAGCAGGTTCTAGCTCTTCACCTTGTCCTACATCTGCTGTAAAAGTGACAACTTCGCAGTTATATTCATCTTGTAGCCATTTTAAAATTATACTTGTATCTAGTCCACCAGAATACGCTAAAACCACTTTTTTGATATCTTTTTTCATTATCTTTCCTCTTTGTAAAAATAATTTTAAAATTTAACGAATTTAGCTTAATATAATGTAAAATATTAAAACATTTTGCAACATTTTCTTGTATTTTTTGATAAAATATTTTTATGAGAATAGATAAGTTTTTAAATGTAGTCAATATCACCAAACGTCGTGCTATTTCAGAAGATATGTGCAAAAGCGGTGTAGTAAGCATTAATAATCAAGTTGCAAAAGCAAGTAAAACAGTAAAAGTCGGCGATGAAATCAGTATTAAATTTATAGAATACACCAATATCTATAAAGTCTTAGATATACCAACAACCAAAAGCATACCAAAGGCTATGCAAGAAAAATATGTGGTGAAAATTCAATGAAAGAAATGATTTTAAGTCAAAATGAACTAGATCAATTATGTATGGTTTTACCTAAAAACGGGGTTGTTTTACTTCAAGGAGACTTAGCAAGTGGTAAAACTACTCTAGTACAAGCTTATGCAAAGTTGCTTGGAGTGGAAAAAACGCTTCATTCTCCTACATTTTCTATTATGCAAGAGTATGATTTTCATCAAGGTAAAATGTACCACTATGATATCTATCAAGAAGGTTTTGATGGACTTTTAAAAAATGGTTTAATTGAAAATTTTTTTGAAGAAGGTTTGCATTTGGTGGAGTGGGGCGATGAAAAATTAAAAAAATATTTAGATAAATACCAAATTTTTAATATAATTTTACAAATTATTCCTTATGAAAACAAAAGAAAGTACATAATACATGAGTAAGCTAGAAGCTAGAAATTTAGAAAAAATCATCAAAAAAACAAAAATCATTCACGATGTCTCACTAGAAGTACAAAGCGGAGAAGTCGTAGGGCTTTTAGGGCCTAATGGAGCAGGAAAAACCACTAGTTTTTATATGATATGCGGACTTATTTTACCAACTAGCGGACAAGTGTTTTTAGACTCTCAAGATATCACAAAAGAACCGCTTAATAAAAGAGCAAAACTTGGCATTGGGTATTTGCCTCAAGAAAGTAGCGTATTTAAAGATTTAAGCGTTGAAGAAAATTTACTCTTAGCTGCACAAATTATCTATAAGGATAAAAATTTATTAGAACAAAAAGTGGAGCAAATGCTAGAATTGCTTAGCATAGAGCCAATTAGACACAGAAAAGGCATGAGTTTAAGTGGGGGCGAAAGAAGGCGTTGTGAGATAGCAAGATCACTGATGTGTGACCCTAAGTTTTTACTTTTAGATGAGCCTTTTGCAGGAGTTGATCCTATTGCAGTGAGTGAAATTCAAAGCTTGATTAATGACTTAAAAGCTATGAATATAGGTGTTTTGATCACTGATCACAACGTAAGAGAAACGTTAGCAATTTGCGATAGAGCTTATGTAATCAAAAGCGGAAAATTGCTTGCTAGTGGCAATGCAAATGAAATCGCACATAATGAAGATGTTAAAAAATATTATCTTGGAAGTGAGTTTAGACTTGAATAATGCTTAAACAAAAAACCTCTATAACGCAAAAAGCAAAACTATCGCAAACTTTAAGATCTTGGCTTCCTATACTACAAGCTAATATTGAAGATTTAAAAGAAAGCCTAGATGAATTTGCAAAAGAAAATCCCTTTATAGAAGTAAAAGAAAACTCAAGCATTACAAACAACCAAAACAAATACTTTCAAGAATACTTCAGTAAAAATACAACCACTCAAATGATTGATGCAAAAAGTTTAGAAGTAAAAAATGTATATGAACTTTTAAACGAGCAAATCATACCTCCATTTTTTCCTACACAAAAATCCCAAACCATTGCAGAAAAAATCATAGAGTGTTTAAATCATGAGGGTTATTTTGAGTATGATGAGGAAATTTTAGGCGAATTTGATCCTACGGAAGTAGAAAAAATCAGACAAAGGTTTAAATATCTTGATCCTATTGGAGTAGGGGCAAAGGACCAGCAAGAAGCCCTTATTTTTGCGTTGGAGCATTTTGACTTAGATGATGAACTTTATGAATTTTGCAAAATGCTAATTTTAAATTTAGAAAACGCTAAAGACTTCATCAAAGATCCTTTATATAAACAAGCCATAGCTGTAATTAAAAAAATTTCTTTTCCGCCTTTTTTAGAGTACTTTGAAGAAAGTATGGAAATCATTCCTGATATATTTATCTATCAAGAAAATGGCGAAATTAAAATCAAAATCAACGATGATTATTACCCAGAAATTGCTTTTGAAGCAGATGGCTTAGATCATGAGTTTTTAAGTGCTTATCTAAAAGATGCTAAAAATTTAATTGATGCATTAGCTATGCGCAAAGCCACTCTTTATAAATTAGGACTTATGATCATAGAATATCAATATGATTTTTTCATGGGCGGGGATATCAAGCCTATGCAACTTAAAGACTTAGCGCAAGACCTTGAAAGAAATGCTTCTACTATCTCAAGAGCCATTGCAAATAAATACCTAAGTTGCGATAGAGGCTTAATACCTTTAAAGTCTTTCTTTACCACCGCTGTCGATGATGGAGAAACCTCCAATGCGACCATTAAAGATTTTCTTAGCAATCTAATAAAAAAAGAAAATCCTAAAAAACCTTTAAGTGATTTGAAAATTCTTGAACTTACTCAAAAAGAATTTCCAAGCGTACAGCTAGGGCGTAGAACCATCACAAAATACCGTATGCAACTTGGTATAGGAAGCTCAAGTGAGCGTAAAAAATTATATGAATTAATGTAGGAAAAAAATGAATTTAGAAAGTATTTTTGAAAAAACTATCAAACAAAATGTACGTTTAATAGCGGCTAGCAAATATGTTCAAGATGGACAAATTCGGGAGCTTTTTAAACAAGGTGTTATAGAGTTTGGAGAAAATCAAGTCCAGGCTTTAGCTTTAAAAAAAGAAAAACTGCAAGATTTGCAAGAAATCAAATGGCATTTTATAGGTAATCTTCAAAGCAATAAAATCAATCTTTTGATCAAACAAAACCCTATACTTTGGCAATCATGCAATGGTTTAAAAATAGCCAAAGCAGTAGATAAAAGACTTGATTATAAATTAGATACTTTATTGGAAATTAATACTGCTAATGAAAGTTCCAAAAGCGGTATAGAACAAAATAAAGCCGTAGAAGAGTTTTTACAAATAAAAGAAGAATGTAAAAATTTAAATCTAGTAGGGGTTATGTGCATAGGCTCTATGAATGAAGCAAAAGTCCAAGAAAGTTTTGAACAAACTTTTAAAATCTATGAAAAACTACAAAAATACGGGGCAAAAATTTGCTCCATGGGTATGAGTGGGGATTTTGAGCTTGCTATAAAATGCGGATCCAACATGGTGCGTTTGGGGAGTATTTTATTTAAATAAACCCCATTTGTTTTGCTTTTTCTATCATAAAATCAGCACCATTTTCACTTTTTAAATTTTGCAATGCTAAGGATTTTGTTTCTAGTGAAAAATTTTCCACCAAAGTTAAAAAATCACTTTTTTCATCTTGAGTTAAAATCTCACACAAATTACGCTCTTTTAAATACAAAGCATTAAAATACTGATGATTTTTAGCTGCATAGGGATAAGGTATAAAAATACAAGGAAGCCAATTTGCGCTAAGTTCAAAAAGACTACTTGCACCTGATCTTGATATAGCTAAATCTGCCTTAGTGATTTTTTCTATAATGTTTTTATCAAAGTCAAAAAGCTCTACATTGATACTTAAATCCTCATAAGCCTTTTTACATCTTTCATAATCATTTTTACCACACTGGTGAATAATATTAATACCTTTTTCTTTAAAATACCAAGCATTTTCTAAAGCAAGATCGTTAATAAATTTAGCCCCTTGTGAACCACCAAGAAAAATAATATTTTTTAATTCCTTTCTCACTCTTGCTTTTTGCGAAAAAACCTCATTAATAGGGTAAGGACAAAAGAAAGTATTTGCCTTGTTAATTTGATCTTCAAAAGCAGTAAAAAAAGCTTTAGAAAGCGGTTTTAAGAGTGAATTTAAACTTCCCATTTTAGAATTTTGCTCATGGATCAAAAGAGGTGTATTTGACATTAAAGCACCAAAGGCACCCGGAGCACTACTGTATCCTCCTACGCTAAAGACTGCCTTGATTTTATGCTCTTTTATAATTTCCTTTGTTGTTTTGGCAAGTTTTAAAATATGTAAAAAAGACTTAAATTTAGCCAAACCTTTTTTATTTACCACGCCTTGAGAACTTAAAAAATACTTTTTATAAAAACCATTTTCATTTTCAAACCAAAGCCTATCTTGTCCATTTTCACTCCCTATATAAATACAATCTAAGCCTTGTTTTTTTGCACTTTGTAATAGACATCTTGCTATCGCTAAATGTCCTCCTGTACCTCCACCTGTAATTGCTATCATTTATAAACCTCTTTGTTTAGTTTTTCTTCTAAAATAGCAAGTCTTGCTTCTAATTTAGCGATTTTTTCTTCATAATCAATCTTGCCATGTTCTTTGATATAAGCAGGTATGCCCACAGCAGTTAAATTAGGTCCAACATCTTTCAAAACAACCGCATTAGAGCCTATTTTGGCATTTTTACCTATGGTAATATTACCTAAAATTTTAGCACCAGATCCTATTACTACACCATCTTCTATAGTAGGGTGTCTTTTAGTATTTTTATCTAAACTCGTTCCACCTAAAGTAACACCTTGATAAATCAAAACATCATCACCTATGATAGAAGTCTCACCGATCACAACCCCACTTGCATGATCAATAAATATCCTTCTACCCAAACTCGCACCTGGGTGCAAATCAACCCCTGTGAAAAAATGCGAAATTCCGCTAATAATCCGCGCAATTTTTTTATAACCTTTTTGATAAAAAAAATGTGCAAAGCGATAATTCACCACAGCCCAAACACCAGGGTAATTAAAAACTAATTCAAAAGAAGACCGATATGCAGGATCTTTTTGTTTTGGCATAGAAAAATCTTCTTTAATTAGTTTAAAAATACTCATTTTGAACCTATACTTTTTAAATATCCATTATCATTTAAAAATAAATAAATTTCACCCAAAATATGCTTTTTTTGATTTTCATTTACAAGTTTTGAAGCATAAATTTTTTCATTAATATTATCCATAATTGCATGAATATCATAGTCAAGATCTTCTAAGGTATCTAAAATAGATTGAGCCTCTAGTACGCTTTCTACTTCAAAACCCTTTTCGCTAATACTAATACAAGCTTCGGTTGGATGTGTAAAAAGATTATGCTTCATACCAAGGACTTCTTGATAAGCTCCCACTAAGAAAAATCCTAAAAAATAATCTTCAGCTTCTACATCAATATCGTGTAAAAACAAAGGATTATCTTTAGAATAAGAAATTTCTCCATCGCTATCACAAGTTATATCCCATATGCTTGCGCTTCTTGTAGGTTTTTTATTAAGTCTATCAAGCGGCATAATAGGAAAGTTTTGCTCTAAACCCCAAAAATCAGGTAAAGACTGAAATACTGAAAAATTCACTAAATATTTTTCTTGTACTTCATTTTGCAAACTCGATAAATCAGCTTGATCGCCAACCAAAGAAATAGCTTTTCTCATAATCAAATGCAATAAAATTTCACTATTAGAGCGATCTTGCAAGTCCACATAACCCAAATCAAACAAGGTTAAAATGCTCTCCATATGATCAATACTATCATGTAAATACTCTAACGCATTAGAAGCCTTGATGTTTTTATATAAATCATACAATTCATCAATGAGTTTTGGATTTTTATCTTTTAGCAAAAGCTTGCTTTCTGTGTATTCTTGAGAAAAAAGCTCCAAAACAGGTGCCACTAAAACAGCATGATTAGCTGCTACAAAACGTCCACTTTCTATAAAAATATCTGGTTCAAGATCTTTTTTTTGCTCTGCAATACTTTTTAAAATAAACACCACATCATTTGCATACTCACTTAGGGTGTAGTTTCTACTCATTTCATTTTTAAACTGAGAATATTCCACCGCTAAACCTCCACCAAGATTAATGGCTTTTAAATTTTTTGCACCCATCTTTCTAAGCTCGGTGTAGATATTTCCTGCTTCATTTAAAGCTTTTTTTAAAGGATGAATTTCAGTGATTTGCGAACCCAAATGAAAATGTATCATAGTGAATTGATCTAAAAGCTTATTGGCTTTTAAAAGATTTACCGCTTCAATAAGCTCGGTGGAAGTTAAACCAAATTTAGAATTAATACCACCACTTTTTGCCCAAATTCCAACTCCAGCTGAATGCAAACGCACCCTTAAGCCTATATTTGGTTTAGGTTTGAAACGATTTTTAGCAATTTCTATCATTGCTTCAAGCTCGTTTAACCCTTCCATGGTTAAAGTGATATTATGTCCCATTTCACAAGCTATAAAGCCCATATTGATCAACTCTTTATCTTTAAAGCCATTAACCGTTATAGGCGCGCCTTCATTATTATAAGCCATGGCTAGTAAAAGCTCAGCTTTACTTCCTGCTTCTAGGCCATAGTTGTACTCCTTGCCTAGATTGACTAAATTTTTTACAAAGCCTGGGTATTGGTTTACTTTCAAAGGGTAAACCGCATTGAATGTTCCTTTATAGTTAAATTCTTTTTTTGCTTTGGCAAATTTTTCATATATTTGTTCAATTTGCTTATGGATTAAATGAGGAAAGCGAAGCAACAATGGCCCCTTATAACCATCATCACGTAAAGTATTGACTATATCTATAATGGCAGGTTTTTTACCATGATTTACACATACTTTGCCATTTTCAATGATAAAATTATTTGCTCCCCAAATACTAATACCATAATCAATCATAATTCATTCTCCAAATTTACTAATTTTATATTTTTATTTTCTTTACTATCTAAATTTTTATAAAAAATCTCTTCTTTTTGCATTTCATCTTCACCTATACACAAAAAGATTTTAGCATTGGCAGTATCTGCTTGATTTAAGTGTTTTGCAAGTTTTTTTGCTTCATAACTTATATATACTTTATGTTTTTTTCTTAAAGTATTTGCTAGTTTAAAAATGGTATCTATATAAGCTTCATCCATAGCACAAAGATAAATTCCTTCTCTAGCTTTTATGCTTTGTTTTTGCTCTAAAATAGCCATGATCCTTTCTATACCCATAGCAAAACCTACACCATAGCCACTTTTACCATCTAAATACTCAATCAACCTGTCATATCTTCCACCACCTGCCACAGCAGCCTTTGCTCCGATTTCATCGCTGATAAACTCAAACGCACTTTTAGAATAATAATCAAGCCCGCGCACCAACTTCTCATCGCACTCAAACTCAACATCGTTTTCATTTAAAAGTTTTTGTAATTTTTCATAGTCTTTTTTACAACACTCGCACAAATTTTCACTTAGTTTTGGCGCATTTTCAATCAAGCTTTGACAGTGATCATTTTTACAATCAAGCACTCTGATAGGATTTAATTCTTTTCTTCTTAAGCAGTCTTCGCAAAAACTATCTTTGGAATTTAAAAAAGCTATGAGTTTTTCTTTATATACACCCATGCATTCTTTACAACCTAAAGAATTAATTTTCAAACTTGTGTGAATTTCTAAGCGTCTAAAAATTTCATTTAACATTAAAATAATACTCGCATCTTCATACACACTTGCCACACCAAAGCTTTCTACTCCAAACTGATGAAATTCACGTAATCTTCCTTTTTGTGGCCTTTCATAGCGAAACATAGAACCATGATAAAACCACCTTTTAATACTTTGGGCTTTATCCATTTTAGCTTCAATGTATGATCTTACCACTCCAGCTGTACCTTCAGGCCTCAAACATACTTCATTACCCGCTTTATCAACAAATTCATACATTTCCTTGCCGACTATATCAGAACTTTCTCCTACACTTCTTTTAAAAAGCTTGGTAAGCTCTAAATGTGGACAATTAACAAAAGTAAAACCATAGTTTTTAGCTACTTCCTCGCAAGTGTTTACTACTTTTTCATAAAGCCTAGCTTGCTCATCGTGTAAATCTTTCATTCCTTTTAAAGCATTAATCATCGATAAATTCCTTAATCTTTTCATGCAAATCTTCAACACTCAAAGATGCATCTAGTTTTAAAATTTTCATATCTATTTTAGTTTGCAAAAAATCTAAAGTTTCTTCTAAAGCTTTTTGTGTATTTAAGAAAAACTCAATCCCTCTTTGCTCAATACTGTCTAAATCTTTTTTAGAAAGCCTTTGAGTGATGAGTTCTTTTGAACCGTATAAAAATACAACCTTTTGTGGAAAAACCCCACTTGTAGCAAAGGCATTCAGCTCAAATAAAATATTTTGATCAAAATCACATCTTGCATAAGCCATATTGGAAATAAAACTACGATCAGAGATAATGAGTTTATTTTGTTCTTGGGTTAAATGCAAATCACACAAATTGGCTCTATCGGCTAAAAAAAGCAAAAGTTCGGCTTTTTTTGAAAATTGTATTTTGCTTTCTAATAAAATTTTTCTCAAATACACCCCAAGTTCACTTCCACCAGGTTCTTTAGTGAAAAATGCATCAGGAAAATGTTTTTTTAAAAGTTCTATTTGTGTGCTTTTACCCACACAATCCACTCCTTCAAAAGCTATATACAATCTTTCTCCTTTAATAGAGGTATAACATCTTTTGGCACAAGTTTACTCACATCACCATTATGCATACAAATAGATCTTACTATGGAACTTGAAATAAAAGAATTTTTTAAATTTGGCATAAGATATATGGTTTCAAAATCTTCCCAAAGCATGTGATTTGCATAGCCAAGTTGCAATTCATACTCAAAATCACTTACCGCCCTTAAGCCTCTTATGATAATATTTATTTGCAAATTTTTAGCTAGATCTACTAGTAAGTTATCAAAAGTCACAATTTTAACATTTTTTAAGTCTTTTGTAGCAATTTTTACCATTTTTTCTCTATGCTCTAAACTAAACATAGGTTTTTTGCTTTCGCTTTTAGCCACAGCAACAACTACTTCCTCAAACATTTTACTAGCACGGATGATCACATCTAAATGCCCATTGGTAATAGGATCAAAAGTACCAGGATACACACAACTTGCCATTATTGCCACCTTTGATATAAATTATGCTCAATATTTGCAAGATCAAGCCATTTTCCTATGATAAATTCATTTAATTTTTCTATACTATCAACCTTAGCATAACTTGCCATTACAGGAGGAGCGATAATAACTCCATAACTAGAAAGCTTTGTCATTTGCTCTAAATTTAAAGTAGAATAGGGCATTTCTCTTACCCCAAGTATAAGCTTTCTTCGCTCCTTCAAAGCTACCCCCGCAGCTCTTGTAAGTAAAGTATCGCCTATACCACAAGTAATTTTTGCTAAAGTATTAATCGAACAAGGTGTAATAAAAGTCGTTTCTATACCAAAAGATCCACTTGCAACATTTTGACTAATATCTTCATTGTCTAAAAAATTCACATAATCAAGTTCAAATTTGTCTTTTATGTATTGCATGAAGTTTATGTTTTCTAAAAGTGAATTTTCTTTTATAAAACTAATTTTGGCATTTTGGGTTACAATGGCAAAAATTTGCCCCTTTTGCCTTAAGTGCTTTAGCAATAAAAAGCCAAGCTCACAAGAACTAGCTCCGCTAATACCTACTAAAATTTTTCTCATTTTAGCTCCACGTAATTTTTACTAATAACTTTACCATATACCACTTTTCCATCTTTATTTTTAAGACGAATTCTTTGATTTAAGTTTCCACTTTGCAAAGCTTTTAACTCTATCATCATGCTTAAATCCCCATCTTTGATAATACCATAAACAGAATCATTTCTTTGTATAAGAGTTTTAGTTTTAAACATATTGTATTTTAAAATCACATTTTCCCTTATATTACTTTTGGCAATTAAATTTGTAATTTCATCTTTTTTTAGCACGCCTTGTGGAGCTTTATCAAAAGGAATTTTTAAAATTTTAAAACTGGCAGGACTTAAATTTTCATTACGCGAAATAGGGCGTATGGTTTGCAAAACTTCTAACTTTGCCTTTAAAAAATACTTAAAAAATATATTTTTTTTGTATTGCTCTGGAGTTTTAAATTCAGCTTTTATAAAACCATCAGCTCTATCAAAATTATGATTACCTAGTTTTAAAAAAATGTATTGATTAAAATCAGTAGGCAGGCTTGATTGAGTGTTAAGATCTAAAGAAATGATTTCTAGTTGTGGATAATTTGTTTTAAATTCTTTAACCAATGCTAGTTTTACTTCATCAAAATTCGAAGCAAAACTTAAAGTATAGAAAAATAAAAACAATACAATATTTCTCACAAACATACAACCTTTGCAATAATTTTAAAAACTAACATATCATACATAAAAAAAGTTTGAATTTGGTTGAAAATTACCAAAATAAATAAAATAAAATTTGCTTGTAAAAATGCAAGATTGAAGATTGAGGACAAAATCTAAATCTAAGGAATTGCATAATGAGTATATTTAGTATAAATGATAATTCCTCTTATGGTTCTATCATTTCACAAACAAAAGCAAATAAAGAAAATAAAACAAGTTCAAAAACAAATTTTACAAATACTTTTGTTAAACAAAATACCAGTAAATTAATTGAAATTCAAAGTAATAATACTCAAACATTAGCACTCAATGAAGCAATATTAAATCAAAATAGTATTAAAAGCGATTCTCCCAATTATCATATATCGAGCGATTTTAAAAATTCTATTTATGCTTTAAAATATAGACAAGCTAATAATCCTGCTTCTATGGCTTATGGTTATAGTGTTGATTCTAGTGGCTATATGGGTAGTGATTTTAATAAAGCAGCGAGATTGCCTGAAGATTTTAAGATACATAAATCTACTTTAGATGAGTTGTATAGAGTAGCTGAAAACAATCCTATTATTGCGGGCGAAAAAGAATATCTAGGCATTTCAAATTACTATATAAACATAGATATGGCTGATACTATAAGACAATATTATAATATTTTTTCTAGTGCTTTAGAACAAAGTTTTCCAAATGATAAAATAAGCTTTAGTGAAGCAGATATTAATTCTATGCCAAAAGGTTATGCTATTGATGGATTTTATAATGGATATGGCATAGGCTTTCAACATTCAGACACAGTAAGAAATAATGATATACGCATTAAATTCTTGGCAGATTATTCTGATGTAAAAATTTCAAATGTATATAAAACATCAGAGCAATTTAATGAGGCAAATAATATTTATGATGATTCTTGGGGATTAATAACAGGTATCAAGCCTGAAACTCTAGGACTATCTATGAAAGACTTAAACAACATCAATAAAGGCGATGAGCATGAATTCAAACCTGATATGCCTGTTTATCCAAAAAATGAAGATGGGGGTTATCCTAAAGAAGCTTTATTTATGAGTTTTTTAAAATCTCAAGAAGGGCGTATTTTATATAGCCCAAACACCACTTTAAACCCAAAAGCACAAATGCATAATGCAGTTAGAGCAAAAGAAAGCTTTGGAAGCCCAAGTATGCACTTAGATGATATAATGACAAAAAATCGATTTTCAGTCTTTGTTTAAGTATTATGCTGAAGAAAGTTTTCAAAACATACATCTTTATCTTTATGAACATGGAATTTCAAAAAATGAAGCAATGGGAAATTCTCAATTAGACTTCGACATGAAAAAATATTTTGCTAATGGTTGGAAACCACAAAGCAACACGATTAATTCTTATACAAATTCTATAATGGATAGATTAAATAATCTCATGAGTCAAACTAGGGTGTAAAAAGTGGAGCGGGAAACGAGATTCGAACTCGCGACCCCAACCTTGGCAAGGTTGTGCTCTACCCCTGAGCTATTCCCGCATTATACAAAAGAAAGTGTGATTTTATCAAAAAAATACCTTATAGTCAAGTGATCACATCTAAAAAGTTGACTTTCACTATCTGTTTTACTTGTATTACTCACAAGTCTTATAAAAACATAATGCATTTATCATAGTAGGTGCTATTTACCCACTTTAGCTCCTAAAGATAAAAAATGCTTTACTTTCAAAAAACAAGTTTTTATTTAATTGATAAACTACATTTTTACATACTTGCTAGAGTTTACAAATAGGAATATTTTTTGCTTATAGATGATAAATCACAAAAGGAGTTTTCATGCAAATAAATGATAAAAATAGTCCACTAGCCCTAAATAATATGACAAAAATCAAAGAAAAAAATGCCTCTTCGGATGAATTTCAAGCAACACTCAACGCACTTAAAGATAAAGAAGAAAAAGAGTATAAAAAAGATAACACCGATACTTTTAGTAATACAGATTTAAATATAGGTTCGATTTCTAAAGATTACAGTATATATGCTTGGGAAAAACTTCGCCAAAGCAAATACCAAAAAAATGAAGAAAATATCTTAAACAATCTTTTTAAAACTTTAGATAAAGCAAGAGCTTAAGAATTTAAATAGGGCAGGGTAATACCCTGTTTAAATTTTTAAAACTTTAACTTCTTGATCTTTTGTTAGTTTTGTATCATCAATTTGAGTGATTAAAATGTGCGTATTTTCACATAAAGGTTTTAGCATACCTGATCCAAATTTAGCTTCACTTGGCTTAAAATAACCATGATTTAACTCACCAAATGCAAAATCATTTCTTTGACCTTTAAAATTTAATTCCTTGGTTAATTTTGCTCTATCAAATTCCAAAAGATTACCCACATAAAGCAGATGAAGTATATTTTTTGCAAAAATATGCGTTGAAACCAAAGAAGCCAAAGGATTTCCTGGTAAAGCTAAAAAAAGCATGTCTTTTTTACTATAAAGTTTTACATGTTTACAAAGCTTAGCATTTACTTTTTCAAAAATAGGATTAAAGTCACATTCAGATAAAGCCTGCTTGATAAAATCAGCCTCGCCCATACTAGCCCCACCACTACTTATGAGTATATCAAAATGTTTACCATCTAAAAGATTTTTATAAGCATTAAGATCATCTTTTACAAGTCCTAGGTACTCCACATCAGCATAATCTTGCAAAATAGCATAAATTCCAAAAGCGTTTGCATTATATATACTATATTCATCAGCTTTTTCCCAAGGCTCTACAAGTTCATCTCCACTTGAAAAAATTCCAACACGCATTTTTTTAACCACTTTTAACTCATAAATTCCTTGAGCAGCGAGCATAGCTATCATACCCGAAGTGATTTTTTCTCCTTTTTGAAACAAAAGCTCCCCAAGCTTTGCTTCTTCACCTTTAAAACGGATAGCGTTGTTTTCTTTAGCATTTTTGGCATTGAGTTTTTCATTTTCAAGTAAAGCTTCTTCAAACATCAAAACAGTATTTGCATTTTGAGGAATTTTAGCTCCTGTCATGATTTTATAACATTCATTTTCACCTAAAATATAAGTATTTTTATCACCCGCTAAAATACTTCCTTTGATTTTTAACATTTCGTTTTTAAAAGCATAATTTAATGCATACCCATCTAAAGCAGAGTTATCAAACGCAGGTAGATTTTTTTGAACAAAAATATCTTCATATAAAATACACCCTAAAGCTTGTGTTAAATTTACTTTTTCAAATTCATTTCTTGTTTTAATGTGTGTTTTTAAAAATTCTAAAGTTGCAAAAATATCTCTCATTCTTCAAGCCTTCTTATACTCGCCCCTAGCTTTTTAAATTTATCTTCTAAATTTTCATACCCTCTATCAAGATGATAAATTCTATGAATTTTACTAGTTCCTTTAGCTGCTAAAGCTGCTAAAATCAAAGCCGAAGACGCACGCAAATCAGTAGCCATTACATCAGCCCCTAAAAGTTCTTTGGTGCCATTAATAGTTGCAATATGCCCATTTAATCTTATATCAGCTCCCATTCTTAAAAGCTCACTTACATGCATGAAACGGTTTTCAAAAAGCCTTTCATCGATGATACTTGTACCATTTGCTTTTAAAGCTAATGCCATGAATTGTGCTTGCATATCTGTTGGAAATCCCGGGTATTCGCTTGTTAAAATTTCCACCGGTTTGATTTCTTTTGCAGGGTTAATGCTAATACTATCTTCATTAATATCAAAACTAAAACCCATTTGCTCTAATTTTGCCAAAACTGCACTAAGATGACCTGCGTTGACTTTTTTAAGAGTGATTTTTGAGTTAGTGATAGCACCTGCACACAGATAAGTTCCTGCTTCAATACGATCTGGTATAATTTCAAAAGGTTTAAATTCCAAAAGCTCTCCACTTGTACCATAAATTTCAAGCTCAGAAGAACCTATGCCTTGTATATCAAGTCCAGCTCTAGCTAAAACTTCGCAAAGTTGCACCACTTCAGGTTCTTTAGCTACATTTAAAATTCTAGTTTTACCATGAGCTAGGGCTGCTGCCATGATGATGTTTTCACTGCCTGTAACGGTGATTTTATCAAACATCACATCTGCACCACTTAATTTACCATTAGCTACAACATAGCCTTGTTTGATCTCGATATTTGCTCCCATTTTTTCTAAAGCTAAAAGATGTAAATCAATAGGGCGTTGACCTATAGCACAACCTCCGGGCAAGGAAACTTCACAATTTCCAAATCTAGCTAACAAAGGCCCTAAAGTAAGTATAGAAGCACGCATTTTGCGTACGATGTCGTATTTTGCTATGGTTTTGTTTAAATGATTTGTATTGATTGTTGCAAAATTATCTTTAAAGGTATAATTTGCTCCTAAATTTTCAAGCAAAGAAAGTAGGGTGCAAATATCTGCCACATTAGGTAAATTGGAAATTTGCACTTCATTTTTTGCTAAAATACTTGAAGCTATCAAAGGAAGTGCGGCATTTTTAGCACCACTAATTATCACTTCTCCATTAAGTTTTTCAACACCATCAATCTCTAAATAAGTCATCTTTTTCCTTAAAATATATACATATAAAGATATTATTTTACAATAAACATAATAAATATTAGTTTTTAATTGAAAATTTATGATAGAGTTTTATGGCATATTCTTATAAAAAGAATATGCTTTGATCTTAGTTTCTATTGTGAAGTTTTTTAGCTACTTCTGCAGCTAGTTTAAGCTTTTCGTTATCAAAATGGGTGTAAATCCTTGAAGTATTTAAACTCGCATGCCCTAATGCTTCTTGTACTAAAACTAGATCTTTTTGCTTTTTATAAAGTAGGGTGGCAAAAGTATGTCTTAGCATATGTGCGCCATTTTTTTGCTTGCGAATGCCAGCTTTAAATAAAATTTGCTCCACTATGCGTGAAATATAAGCTTGCGTAAGGGCTTTGCCATTGCGGTTAACAAACAAAAGCCCATCTTGAGAAAGGTAGTTTACCCTCACATCTTTTAAAAGATGCTCTATCAACTCTTTTTTTATCATCACAACACGGTATTTATTGCCTTTTCCTCTAATACGTATAATATAAAGATCATTTTCCTCGCTAATATCTTTTAATTTAATATAAATAGCCTCACTTACACGAATTCCTGTGAAAATAATAATCTTAATAATCAAGCGATTGCGTATGGTGTTATTTTTAAAATCTGTATTATCAATAGCATCTAAAAATTTACCAACTTCATCTTCACTCATATATTCAGGTAGCTTCACTCCTTTAGATCCGCTTATACCTGCCCAGTTTTTAAGATTGATGTCAAAAATATGCGCTTTATCATCTTCTTCATTTTGTTTATCTAAAAATGCAAAAAAATTAATCACTGCGATACGGTAATTTTTTTTACTCGCATCAGATAAAGAAGCACTAATGCTTGCTAAAACCTCGACTAGCAATTCCTCATCAATTTGCTTTAAAGAATAAAGCTTATAAAACATCAAATATTCATAAAGTTTTTTCAAGGGATTAAAATAAGTATTTACCCCGCTAAGTCCTGCATTTCTAGCTTTTTTCACATAAGCATCAAGCTCTTGTATGTTTTTGACGCCTTTACTAAGCGCTAGATTAACCATAGCTAGAGCCTGCGGATCTTTTAATTCTTTATTTGACAAAGAATTAAGCTTAAATTTTACATAACGACTCAACCAAAATAAAAACGACTTTTCAAAACTATCTTCACAATCTAGCGGATATTTCATCACTCATTCTCCAAAGCCTTCAAGGTGGCAATTTTTGCGTGGATATATGCACTATCAAACAAGCTCTTAGAGCTTTCTTTTATAATTAAGCCAAGTTCGGTACAACCTAAAATAACCCCTTGTACTTGTGGAAATTGCTCAATTAAATCATGAAAATATTTTTTTGAATTTTCTTTTATCACACCTTTGCAAAGCTCATCAAAGATAATATCATTGATTTTAACCATATCATCTTCTTTAGGGGTAAACACCTCAATGCCTGATTGGATTAGCATTTCTTTATAAAATCGCTCTTTCATTGTGTATTTAGTACCAAGTAATAAAACCTTGCTCACATTTTGCTCTTGAAGTTCTAAAAGCATAGCTTTAGTAATATGCAAAACAGGGGTTTGAATACGGCTTTGGATATCTTCATAACACCAATGCATTGTATTGGTACAAATAAGGATAAAATCAACGCCACATTTTTCCAAAAGTAGGGCATGATGGGTTAAAATTTCACTTGCTTTTTGCCAATCATTTTGGTTTTGGCACTCTTTAATCTCTTCAAAATCAACACTAGTTAAAACAATCTTAGCACTATGTAATTTACCTAATTGATGGTTTGTAATTTTATTAATAACCTCATAATAACTTAATGTGCTTTCATAGCTCATTCCGCCTATTAAACCTATGGTTTTCAAACTTTTTCCTTTAATATAAATATAAGCATTATAAAAAAATCTAACTTAAAAAATATCAAGCTATAATTATAAAAAACAAAACTAGGAGCAAGACATGTTTTTTAAGAAAAAAACTCCACAAAAACCTACCAAACCAAACAAGACAACTAAACAAGAAAGTATTTACAAGAATGACTTTAGTCAAGAAAAAAGATTGTATGAATTTAAAGAGAATATGAAAAAACTTTCACAAAATGAAAATAGTGCTATGATTTTAGCAAAGCAATTATCAAGGCTTATTCAAAAATCAAAATAAATACAATTTTTTTCACCGCTCATTCTAGATTGCATTTTTATTTTAATCATTCGCGCCTATTAGCTTAACCTAAACACTAAACCTTTTTTTGACTTTTATATAAATAAAAATATTTTAATTTAAACTTAATATATATGTAAAATTATATGATAAATAGTAAAATAGTGAAATAATATATATTTTGTATTGAAAACTATAATTTTCAAACTTTTATATTTATCTACACTTCTATCCACATACCATCTTACAAAATACCTATAATATGGAATTTTAAAGCATTTTAACTTTTGCGTGATAAAAACTTATCCACAAAAAAATAAGTATAATTTTTTGAAAAATAATATAAGTAATTTTACGCAAGAAGTTCGTAAGGATAAAATATGAAATATATTTCAGGTAAATTTTAGTTTATTTTTACACTTAAAATAAATTGAAATAAAAACGAAGTAAATTAAAAGTCATAATTGAATTAAATATGATCTGAACTTTTAGGATAGTCAAAAAATACTACTTCCCCACTATGTTCTTTTAACTCTTTAAAATCTTGTATATCAAAACGCATACATAAAATAGCAGAAGTTGGAAAGCTTTCTAATTCTATATGGGCTAAATACTCACATAATTCTTGCAAGAAAGGATTATGCATAATTAGCACTACCCTACTCTCTTTAAGCTCTTTAATAAAATTTAAAATACAATCCACATCACCTTCATAAAAGCTTTTTTCTATGGTGATATCTTTTTCTTTCAGTGAGAAACATTTGCAAAACTTTTGTGCGGTTTTTATACTGCGTTTTGCTGGACTTGATATAATACTTTGTGCATTAAAATTCAAATCCTTAATTCTATAAATCATCGTTTTTAAATCATCTTTTCCATTAGAGCTAAGTTCTCTTTGTAGATCTTGTTCGTAGTTTTCTTTTTGAGCTTTTGCATGGCGGATAAAATAGATATATTTCATTTTATTACTCTTAATCTACCTAAAATATATCCGCATATAAATCCAAAAATATGTGCATACCAAGCCACATTTACCCCCATAAAAATAGGCACAAAACTCATTAATAATATCGCTACGATTAATCCTTTAGTGGCAGTTTTATCCAAATAAGCATAATAACCCATCAAAACACATATCGCACCACTTGCACCCACTACATTCACAAAACTTCCATCAAAGCTTAAATACACATAAAAAACACTAAGTAGAGAGCAAAACACTCCACCTATTAGATAAAGTAAGATAAATTTAAAACTTCCTAAATATTTCTCCAACATCATTCCAAACTGAAAAAGCACTATCATGTTTAAAATCAAATGCGTCCAGTTTCCGTGCATAAACATTGTGCTTAAAATTTGCCAGTAAAACCCTTGATAGAAAAATAAATTTAAACCCAAAATAAGATCTAATTTCAATGATCCAAAATAAAGATAATTTACAAAAATAAATACAACAACATTTAAAGCGATTAAAAAAGAAGCTACCATCACCCTACTTTGTTTTTTATTAATTATAACAAAAAGCTATTTAAATTCTAGCTTACACATAAAATTCACACTAATAAGATACAATATCGGCAAAAAAACAAAAAATAAGGTTAAAAATGAAAAAATTAGCTTTAGCTTTTTTTATTAGTTTAAATACTCTTAATGCTGGTATTGTTATAGCACCCGATTCACTACCAGTTAATATCAAAAAATTCATCAAAGATTATTTTAATGTAGATATAGGCTTAGTAGAGCAAGATGGTCATTCGTATGAAATTTATCTTAGCGATGGTAGCGAAATCGAGTTTTCTTTAAATGGAGAATTTAAAGAAGCAGAAAATTTTAGGTCACTCAATTATGCGATTTTGCCTTTAGCTATACAAAATACCATTAAAAACATCTACCCTAATACCGCAATCATAGAAATAGAAAGAAAAATTTCTTATTATAAAATCAAACTCAACAATCAAATGAAACTTTATATAGATCACAACGGAACTATTTTAAGACAAAAATTTGATGATTAAAGCTTATTTGATTAGACTCAAATAAGCTAATTTTGAATTACTTTTCCAAAATGGCTTTAACTCTTCAAAACTCACAAATACTTCAACAACTCCAGTTGAATAAGGAGCTATTTCATAAGGTTCCCATATAAAATTAATACCATCTTCTCTTAATTCAAAAATTTCACTCATTTTAAATTCTTTAAGATCAAATAATTCTTTTACATCATATAAGCTTGTGATTTTTTGTCTCATCATTTCTTGAAAGTCTTCATTGTCTAGTTTTAATTCTTTTTTCAATCTAAGAAGTTTCATATCATCGATATTATATGTTTTTCTTATAATATGGGTCATACCATGAGCTCCGCCTTTATACTCATAAATATTTTTCCCCAAAGAAATCACATGCGCATCTTGGTAAAAAACAAAAGCTTGTGAAAAAAATTCATTACTAATATTTTCTTCTTTTTGCCATTTTTCTAAATTTTCTTTTGCTTTTTGCCTGAGTGAGTTTTGGTCTAAGTTTTCATTAAAATCATCTATAATTTGCATTAATTTCTTATCTGCACTTGAAAATTTCAGTATATCTTCACTAAAATCAAATTCTATGCTTTTATCGTTTTGAAGCTTCTTTTCTTTTTTAACTGAAACTTGATAAATTTTTGCTTTAGACTTTAAAGATAAAAAATCTAATTCTTTTTTCTCTTCGTTTATTTTACATAAAGCTTTAAATTTATTTTGGAAAGTATTTTTTAATGCACAAGTCCCAAAATCTGCTATATCAATATAATACTCACCATTTCTAGCACTACCCCAAAAACTATACTGCTTTTGCTTATTTTGTACTAAACCATAGCTAGTGTGAGTTTTTTTAGAGCTATATAAATAAATATCAAATTCTTTTCCTTTTAAAATGTCTAATTTAAAAATATTTTCATCGTATGCATATAAACTCGCACATAAACTTAATACTGTGATGATTTTCTTATTCATTTTCAACCTCTTGCACTCTTACAATTAAGCTTTTTGGAAGTTTAAAATACTCAATCCACTCTTGCTCTTTTTCTCTCATTTGACCTTGATCTACCTCATGATCATAGCCTTGCAAATGCAACATTGCATGGATAAACAACAATGCCATTTCTTCTTCGCTAGTATGTTTATATTCTTGAGCTTTTTTATCAACTTCATCTAAATTTATCACTATACTACCTAGCAAATTTTCACAATTTTGCACCAACGGAAAAGACAACACATCTGTACTTTTATCAATCCCTCTTTGACTAAGATTAATCTCACGCATTGCATTTTCATTTACCAAAACAAGTTCTATATTTTGATCACTCATTTTTTGTGCAATTTTTTCAAGAAAAGAAATATCCATTTCCTCTTCACAAAAAATCATTATTATCCTTTTGGTTTTATAATTTCAAATTATATCAAATTTAAGGAAAAGTATGAAAAAAGCTCTTTGTGTTATTAGTGGAGGCATGGATAGCACCTTATGTGCGTATTTAGCTAAAAAAGAAGGGTATGAGATCATCGCCTTACACTTAGACTACAACCAACGCACTATGAATAAAGAAAGAGAATGTTTTAATAAAATTTGTAAAGAATTAAATATTCAAACAAAATATATTTTAGATGTTTCTTTTATAGCTAGTATTGGCGGAAATTCTTTAACTGATTATGCTTTAGAAATCCCCAAAGAAAAATTACACGAAGTAGAAGTACCAAATACCTATGTGCCTTTTAGAAACGGTATCTTTTTATCGATTGCAGGCGCAATAGCTGAAAAAGAAAAATGTGAGAGTATTTTTATAGGTGTGGTACAAGAAGATAGCAGTGGTTACCCTGATTGTAGTGAAAAATTCATACAAAAAGCAAGCGAATTCATTAACGAGGGTACTACAAATTCTTGCAAGGTACAAATTAAAACCCCTTTAGTTCATCTTAATAAAAGTCAAATTGTTGCATTAGCATTAAAAGAAAATGTAGCCTTAGAGTACACTTGGTCTTGTTATGAAAAAGAAGATAAAGCTTGCGGAAAATGCGATAGTTGTTTATTAAGACTTAGAGGTTTCAAAGAAGCAAACGCCAAAGACCCTATCGTATATGAATAAGAATTTATTTTCATTTTATTTTCATAAGTATAATAAATATTTCAAATATTCAAGGAGAAAAAATGAAAAAATTATTTTTTAGTTCACTAGTTGCTGTTTCTATTTTAACAAGCGCTACTTTTGCAAAAGATTTCAGTTTAGACAAAGCGCACACGAGTGTAGCTTTTAAAATCAAACATCTACAAATTAGCAATGTAAATGGAAATTTTAAAGACTACGATGCAACGATTGATTTTGACAGTGCAAATTTTGAATTTAAAAAATTACAAGCAAATATAAAAGTTGCCTCTATTAACACTGAAAACAAAGCTAGAGATGCACATTTACAACAAGATGATTTTTTCAAAGCAAAAACTCACCCAAATATCACTTTCACTATGAGTAAGTATGAAAAAATTTCCAATGAAAAAGGCAAAATGTATGGTGCGTTAAACATTGCAGGTGTAAGTAAAGATATCATTTTAGAAACCGAAATTGGCGGAGTTATAAAAACAGATAGCGGCAAAGAAAAAGCAGGTTTTGCCCTACAAGGTCAAATCAAAAGAAGTGATTTTAATTTTGCTCCAGATACCACTAGTCTAACGTTAGGTGATGAAGTGCAAATTAATATTGAGGCAGAGATTAACGAAAAATAACACTAAAAAAGCATTTTACTAAAGTAAAATGCTTTTTGGATTATTTTGCCATCCAACCTTCTTTTTCCCAAACTTTTTGAGCTTCTTCACTTTGTGTAAATTGAATAAATTCAGCTACTTTTGGATTTTTAAGTCCTTTTTGAGTTGGAACTATTTCAGCTGCTCTATATATGATTGAGTTTTTGTCTGCTTTAATAAAGCGATTTTCTTTTTCACCCACTGCTTTAATCCAATGTGTCCAAATGATCAAGGCATCGATGTTTTTATTATTTTTCCACTCATCAACAGCCGCTTTAGAATTTTTTGCATAAACTTTTATATTTTTTCTTAGTTTTTCTAAATTTTCAATTTTTCCTGTTTTTAAAGCCATATCTTCATACAAACCAACCTGCCCTGCTCCATCAACCACCATAACATTCACGCCATCTTTTAAAAGATCTTCAAATTTTTTAATTTTTTTAGGATTATTTGCTCTTACAATCATACCAGAACCTCTAGCATTTAAAACCTGCACATCTTCGATTTTAATTTGTTTTGGTATTGCTTTAATAAAGCCATCCATCATAGAAGTATTACCTGAGTAAATAATATCCGCATCTTTTTTAGCTTGCTTGATCCATTTAGGAGTTGGCCCTGCATTAATAATTACTTTTTCTCCATTTTTTGCTTCAAATTCCTTAGCAAGTTCTTTTAAAACAGGGGCAGGACCACCTGGACCATAAACTAAAATTTCAGCATTTAACGCAGCTGCTGCAACTAAACTAACAAATAAAATTTTTTTCATTTTTTGACCTTATTAATAAAATAAAATCAAAAATATACCATATAATGTTTGATAGTTTTTAATCAAAAAGACTTATATTTTTTTCTTTATAAAGAAAATATTCTAAAAAGTCTTCTTTATTTTCCTTAATCAAGCAGTATTTAAAATCAAAGAATTTTTTTAATTCTTCTAAATTAGTATAAGAAAAATCGCAAAGCAAGGAATTTTTTAGCGCGGTTTTAAACCCCTTAAAACTTTGGAGTTTCTGTGCGATAAACTCAAAATCTTTTTCATTTTCTACAAGTAAAATTACTCTAGAGCTACCACCAAAAGAACAAATTTGATTTTGAGAATTTAAAAAATACGCATCAAAAAGCTCTAGTTTTTTTTCATTAAAATGAAAAGATAGTTTTTGATTTTCTATCAAATCAATGAAACTAGCAAAAATATCCGCGTAAAAAAATGCAAATTTCAAATCTTTAAAATATAATTTTTTACAAAGTATACTTGTTTGAAATAAAGACTTAGCACCTAAAATTTCATAATCACAAGTCTTAAGAGTATGAAAATTTGATTTGAGTTTTAAGATAAATTGCTCATTGCTAGAGCAAAAAAATGTTCTTTCTTTAGCATTTTTTAAATTTTCAAAATCTACTAAAACATTAGAGCTTAAGACTTTAAAATTAAATGCTTTAGCAAATTTCAACTCCACATCATCACAATATACAAACTCACAAGATTTTTCTTCGCATAAAAATCTAAACAGTCTTAAGATAGCTTCTTCAAGATCATCAACTTGAAGATAAAACACATCCTCATCTTCAAGCTTTAATCTTTCTTCACTTACTATCACATAAGCACCAAGCTTTATAGCATAACTTGCTTGTTCTTGATTTTTAGCAAAAAAAGCACTTGCTTGTTTTACTTTATTTAAATCTATACTAAAATCATACACACTAGAGGTTGCACCATAGTTGACAACCTGTGCATTAATAAGCTCGCAAAAATTAGATATATTCATCTAGCCTATTAAAGCTCCATTTTCAATAAAACTTTGCGGACTAATTAAAACCAATTTTCCATCTTTTTCTGCACTTAAAATCATACCTTGGCTCTCGTGTCCAAAAATTTTAGCCTTTTTTAAATTAGTGATCACGCAAACTTGCTTACCAATCAACTCACTTGCCTTATAAAATTTAGCAATACCTGAAAGCACTTGTCTTAGTTCGCCATTTTCAAGCTCAAGTTGAAATTTTAAAAGTTTTTCACTTCCTTCGATATTTTGACAATCTTTTACCAAGGCTACCTTGATTTCGATTTTTTTAAAATCATCAATTTTAATCTGAGCTAAACTTGGTGTAGCTTCTTTTTTTTCTTCTTTTTTTTCTTCTTGTGTACATTCTACTTTTGGAAATAAAGCTTCACATGTACTAGATTTTAGATCGCATAATTGATAGTTTAAAATTAATTTTTGATAATTTTCATTTGAAATTTCAAAATTTAAAGCTTTTGCGATTTTTAACGCTGTTTTTGGCATAGCCGCATAAAGTAAAATAGCTACCTTTGCTAAAATATTAGCACATAGAGCTACCAAAGCATTAGCTTTTTGCGTTTGATTGTTTTTAATTAAATTCCAAGGCTCATACTTACTAATACATAAATTTGCTAATGACAAGGCTTTAAAAAGCTCTTCTAGATAGCGATTTGGTTGAATACCCTCTAAAGCATTAATTGCATGATCTAAATACTTTTTACACTCATGTAACTCCTGAGTAAAATACGAACTCACATCTTTAGAATCAATCACATTTTGGGAATATTTAGCACTCATACCGATAATTCTATTTAATAAATTTCCAAGTTCATTACTTAGCTCCGCATTAATTCTAGTAATCAATGCTTTTTGTGAAAAATCCCCATCATTGCCAAAAGGAACTTCTCTAAGTAAAAAATACCTAAAAGCTTCTAAACCAAAAGTATCTGCCACTTCTTTAGGTGCTACCACATTGCCTTTAGATTTACTCATTTTTTCACCATCTTTAGTCCACCAACCATGTGCTGCAATAAATTGAGGTAAAGGAAGCTCCAAACTCATCAAAAATGCTGGCCAATACACCGCATGAAAACGCAAAATATCCTTACCTACAAAATGAATATGAGCAGGCCAAAGATCCATATTTTTTTCATCAAGTCCATAGCCCAAAGCACTCACATAATTCATCAAAGCATCAAGCCAAACATACACTACATGTTTTTCATCATTTAGTTCTTTTGGAAGTTTTACCCCCCATTCAAAACTTGTTCTTGTGATGGAAAGATCTTTTAATCCTCCTTCAACAAAGTGAATTAATTCATTGGCTTTATTTTTAGGTAAAATTGGCTCTTTTTCTTTATACCATTTAAGAATTTGATCTTGATATTTAGAAAGCTTGAAAAAGTAACTTTCTTCTTTCAGTAGTTGTGTTTTTTTACCGCAATCTGGACAATGGCACTCATTTACAAGTTGAGTTTGAGTAAAATAACTCTCACAAGAAACGCAATAAAAACCCTCATATGTACCTTTATAAATATCACCTTTATCAAACATTTTTTTAAATGCTTTTTGCACACTTAATTTGTGGTTTTCATCTGTAGTTCTAATGAAATAATCATAAGAAATTTCAAACTCATCCCATAATTTTTTAAATTTAGCACTAATCTCATCTGCATATTCTTTAGGAGTGAAATTTCTAACACTAGCAGCTTGTTCTATCTTTTGGCCATGCTCATCAGTTCCTGTAAGAAAAAAAGTTTTCTGACCTTGCAAGCGATAAAATCTCGCCAAAGTGTCAGCTATGATTGTAGTATAAGCATGACCTATGTGTGCTACATCATTTACATAATATATAGGAGTAGTAATATAACGCATTTTTTACCTTTAAATTAAAAATCAAATCCACCTTCTTTGCCTTTAGACATGCTTTTATAAACAGCATCAATATACTCTTTTCTTAAAGCACATTCAAAAATCATAGAACAAGGCAAACAAGATTTTAAATTTTTTGCATTTTGACAAGTTACAAGTTCATTTTTTTTGACTTCTAAAGCTAGTTCAAATTCATCTTTTACTTCAGACATCAAAGTCCTTTGTAAGCTTGTTTTAATTTTTCAATTTCATATTTTGAACCCAAAAAGCATGGTGTGCTTGCATGAATTTTATCAAATTCTAATTCCAGCAAAGAATCATTTACACCATTGGTAGAAAATCCCCCTGCTTTTTCAAATATAAACGCAAAAGGAAACACTTCAAAATAAGCTCTTAGTTTTCCATTGGGTGCATCGGTAGTTGCAGGATATGAAAACAAACCTCCACCTTTGAGTAAAATTTGATGTAAATCACTCACCATTGCACCTGAATATCTTAAACGATAACCCTCATCAAACAAAGCTTTGATGAAGTCTCTATGTGTACTAGACCAGTTTTTTTGTGTTCCACCACTTGCATTTAGCTTCCCCTTTTCGCTGAGTTTTAACTCTTTCACATACACAAATTCATTATTTTCATTAAGTCTATAAAGTTTAGGAGTATCCATGCAAACTATCAACTCTAAACGCACACCATAAATCGCATAAACAGCCGCTTTTAAATTCTTAGCGTTCGCTTCATGCTCATAAATGGCAAAAATTGATCCTATAGCAAAATTTACATCAACCAAAGACGAACCATCTAACGGATCATAAGCTATGATGTATTTTTCATTTTCATTGATGAGTAATTGCTCTTGTTTTTCTTCACTAATTAAGCTTTTAATACCTTTACTTTGTTTTAAAACACGAGTAATAATCTCATCACTTTTAACATCAAGCTTAAGCTGGTTATCTCCTGTGGCATTTTGAGAACTTGTATAATCAAAATCTTTTAAATATCTAAGCTCATGAGAAATTTCAATCACAGCCTTTTGTATATCATTGATAATCTCTTGCATTTTCACTCCTATACTTTTTTTGAATTATTTAATATAAAATCACAAATACCTTCTAAATCATCTAAACAAAGCCAAGTTAAATTTTCATTTTCTATCTTTTCATAACTTGCTATAGCATTAGAATAGGCAAAATAAGACTCATCAACCTCTTTGCAAAATACACTAATTCTTGGCATATCTAAAGTCTTCAAACCCTCTATTAACAAAAAATCAAAATCATCTAATTTTGAAATCGCCTCTTCTAAAGTGCTTGGAGAATGTGTAAATAAAGTTGTTCTTGTAGGACTTAAAACCATCACATCTGCGCCACTTTGAAAAAATTTAAAACTATCTTTTTTAGCGATATCAAAACTTGCCTTATCTTTTGGATCATGCTTAATAATACAAACTTTATAATTTTGACCCATCAAATGCTTAGCTACTTGAGTAATCAAAGTAGTTTTACCCGAATTGGAAGGACCACTAAAGGCCATTGCTAATCTTTTCACTATGTTTTCCTTAATATAAAGAAAATAAGTATAATTATATCTTTTTAAAAGTTAAAAGCTTATAATTATGAAAAAATTAGGAAAAATTATGAAAAAACTTTTTACGATTATATTGCTTGCTTTTGTTTTTAATGCATGCGCAAATAAAACTCAAGAACAAAGCACGGTGAATTTAAAAAGCCAAACACTCATGTATGCGCAAAAAATCAACTTTAACTATAAAAACAACAGAACAGTGGCTTTGCTTAGTTATTTAAACCCTGTTCTTGATGAAAAAAGTCAAAAAGAAGTTTTTGTGTTAAGCTTTTTACCAAGCATTCATATCAATCAAGATCAAATTTCTATTTTAATTAATGGAGAAAAAACCACAATAAGCGCTTTAAAACCTAATGATGAATTATTTAAGTATATCATCAAAAGTGATTATGCAAGTTATTACAAAATCACCCTTGATGAATTAATTCAAAAACCTATTTTGCAGGTTTATTCGTGTTTTGAGAATCAGTGTTTTGAATCAAAGTTTCAAAAAATTTCGAAATCGGTGTATTATCGTTCAGAAGATGTAAATACACAATATAATTAGCTAAAACTTTTTTAGCATACGCCCTACTTTCAGCATAAGGAACGAGTTCCATAGATAAAAATGGCTCGTACTTTCCTGCTCTAAACATATCATCTCTTTTTAACATTCTCGTGGTAAAACCTATACCTCCATTATACGCATATGCTACAAAAACCGGAGAATTAAGTTTGGATTCTAAATAATCTAAATGATGGTTTGCAAAAGTATAAGCTGTTTTTGGTTCAAAAAGCATATCTTGATCAAAATTTGGAATTTGCAATTCTTTATTACCTATATGGTTAGCTAAAAATGGGATAAACTGCATTATACCCAAAGCATAAGAAGTAGAAATTGCTGTTGGTATAAAACGACTTTCTTGTCTAGCTAAAGCCAAAATCATCGCTTGTCTTTGGGTTGAATACGCTTTTAAGTATTCAAAATAAGGCATGATAAAATAATGCTTTGAAAAATTTTCCGCTCTTTCTTTAATATACGCATAAATAGCGATATTGTCTTTAGTATAAAAGTCTTTAGCAAGCTTGTTTAATTCTTCTGGAGTGCCTTTTGCGACTTCTTTTGCTAGTTTTTGCCAAGCAAAAGGATCTTTCATATCAAAGTCATTTTTTTGCTTTTTAGGATTTAATTTTTCTATTTTAGGTAAAGACATTCCTTTGAGTTCTCTTGCATAAAGAGTATAAATATTTAGCGAATCACTTTTTACAAGCTCATCAAGGTATTTTTTATCTTGAGTAATCAAATACAACCAAAAAACCGCATTATCTATCAATGGTCTGCTTTTAAAAGTATCTCTTGCAACTTGAAAAAATTCTAATGCTTTTTGATCATCATTTTCTAAAATAGCATTCACACCTAGATAAAATGCATTATCCTGAAAACTTAAATTCGCATCCACATTAACTAAAGATTTTCTAATCAAAGGGCTTTTTTTCTTAATGATAATTTCTTTTACAAAATTTGTAAATTCTTTCTCTTTGGCCAATTCATTGACAAAATCTTTTTCCAAGAAAAAGTCTTTTTTATCTTTTGTAAAGTCATAAATTTTGTAAAAATTAGCACTGTCATAGTTTAAAATCGCATAGTTCAAAGGATCTTTTGCATCAAAAGCCTCTAAAAGTTTTGCTAAATTAGGATTATCTTGTGGAATATTTTTTTTCATTGCATTGCGTATTGTGCTATTTAGATCTTGTATAAAGGTTAGACTATTTAATCTTACAAGCTGACATGTTGTGTTAGCATCTAAGATATTTTGAGTGTTAAATTTATAACAAGCTTCGTATTCTTTATTATACCCCAAAGGTGGCACAATAGCTTCAATAGCATTTTTAATACGCCCAGCATAACGATAAATATGCTCCTTTAAGCCTTCAACTTCATCTTTTTTAAATTCATTTTTTTCCAACAAACGATATAAATAATAATCCTTAGCCAAAGAGTTGGGTTTTTGCTCTAATTCTTCATATGAATACATCGCACAATTAGCATAAACCGCTCCAGCTAGTAATAAAATCACACTTTTTTTAAACACTTATAAACTTCCTAAAATTAAATTTGATAAAAATATTTGAATAAATTTTAACCCCAAAATAATAATCAAGGGTGCTAAATCAATACTTCCTATTCTAGTTGGGATAAACCTTCTTACAAAAGTATAAGCAGGTTCTGTTAAACGATATAAAATTTGTACAATAGGATTATATGGGTCAGGTCTTACCCAAGAAATCAATGCTGCAATAACTATAACCCACACATAAATTTCAATTACCAAAGAAAAAATTTGCACCAAAGATACAATCAAACTTGTTCCAATTCCCATTTTACTCCTTTATGATTTCTTTAACAAATGGCTTAATTAAGGTATAAATTTCACTCATTTCAGGCCCATGGGTAACCCCTGTTAGCACTAAACGCAAGGGCATAAAGAAATTTTTACCTTTTAGTTTTGTTTTTTCCATTAAAATCTTTTTAAACTCTTCATAGCTTTGTGGCAAATCCAAATCTTTTAAAACCTCCTTGATTAAACCACATTCGTTTTCAAATTCATGGTAATTTTTACTTGCAAAAATAGCTTGAATTTTTTCTTTGATTTCATTTAGTGTGCTAGCTTCTTGAGTATAAAATTTCGCAAGCTCTGCTACATCTTTGTCTAAATTAAGCATAGCATTTAACTGTGTATTATCTAACATTTTAATATGCTCACGGTTAATTTGCATTAAACGCTTTGTGTCAAATCTTGCTGGAGATTTTGAAACTTTTTTCAAATCAAACCATTCTATAGCCTCTTCTAAGGTAAAAATTTCTTTTGGAGTTTTATTACCCAAAAGGATCAAATAATTTGCAATAGCACTTGCAAGATAACCATGATCAAGCATCCACTTAACACTAGAATGCGCTTCTCTTTTGCTCATTTTAACGCCCTCTTCATTTAAAATGATAGGCAAATGTGCATATGTCATGCTTTTATCATAACCCAAACTAGCTCTAATATGCTCTTGTTTAGGAGTATTTGAAACATGATCTTCTCCTCTTATAATACAACTTACACCTTCAAGCATATCATCAACCGCACAAGCAAAATTATAAGTTGGGGTTTTATCTGCTCTCATAATTACAAAACTATCAATATCTTCAGGATTAAAGCTAATCTCACCTTTAATATAATCAGTAAATCGCATTTGCGATTGTGGTTTTTTAAGGCGAATTACAAAAGGTTTTTCACAATTTAATACATCGATATCTGCAAGTTTTTCGCATGTGCCATCGTATCTGTAAGCTTGATTTTTATTTTTAGCTAGTTCTTTTTTATGGGCTAACTCATCTTCTGTACAAAAACACGCGAATGCTTTTTTTTCACTCACTAATTTTAAAGCCATTTGACGATGAAATTTTAAATTCTCACTTTGCACATAATAATGCTGCCAAGCTATGCCAAATTCTTTTAAAATTGCTTTTATTTCTTCTTCTTTTCCGGCAATATTTCTAGCATTATCTGTATCTTCAATACGTAAAATAAAATCTGTATTTTCTTGTCGTGCTTTAATGTAATTAAATAAAGCAGCTCTTAAATTTCCAATATGCATATCTCCAGTAGGCGATGGTGCAAACCTATACATTATCTATCCTTTAAAACTTTTTTATCATTATACAATTAAATACTTGCTATTTTTTTTAAAAAAACAAAGTTCACACAAAATTCACTTAATATTATTATGATTTCACAAACAATTCAATTTAAAGGATAAAAAATGAAATTAAAAATAGCTTTAACAACATTAGCCCTAGCAAGTTGTGTTTTTGCTAAAGATATCGTTGTAGGTGTTAACGCTCTACCAGCAAACTCTAAAAACTTCATACAAAAACACTTCACAGGCTCTAATATCGCTTTAGTAAAACAAGATATTGATAGTTTTGATGTATACCTTGATAATGGTACAGAACTTGAGTTTTTCACAAATGGTGATTGGAAAGAAATTGATGCAAAATATAGACCAATTGATACATCATTTTTAAGTCCAAATGTTTTAGCAACAATTAAAAAAATGCACCCAAACGCAAGCGTAATCAAAGTTGAGAAAGAAATTCAAGGTTATAAATTTAAACTCAACAATATGATGGAAATTTATACTGATATGAATGGAAATTTCTTAGGACAAAAATTTGATGATTAATAAAACTAAAGACTAAGCAAAACTTAGTCTAGTTTTTATAAGAGCTTAAAGCAAGCTCTTGTATATCATAGTTTGCAATTCTCTCATAAGTGAAGCTTTTTTTCTCTAAAAAATCAAGTAAAATTTTCTCCATTTTTTCTAAAGCAGCCAAGACTTCTTTGGAAAGCTCAAAACTTAAGGGTTCTATACGTTTTGGCACACAAGCTAAAATTTGAGTTTTAGGCAAGTCTCCCATAAGCTCCATATACTGTAAAGTTTGTAGCATTTCAACTTCATGCGCACTACCACTCCAATTTACTTTTTTTGGCATTGCATCATAAGGAAAGAAAAATATATCTCCGATTTTAGCATCATCTGCTGCTATACAATCAATCACAACCATTTCATCATAATCAGCGATGATATAACTAAGTTGTAATGCCAATGTTCCACCATCTACAAAACTTACCGAATCCTTTTCATGATAAAATCTGTAGTTTTTTTCTAAAAGTTTGCAAAGATGAACGCCTAAGCCCTCATCTGCAAACATGATATTACCAATGCCTAAAACTAAAAGTTTCAATGATTTTCTCTTACAAATTTATAACCACTAAAGATAGCATCTAAAGCACCATCTTTACCTTTAACCGAGTTAAATACAGCCATATAAATATGCACTGGCACAAAAATCAACACAACCCACATTAAAATTCTATGATAGGTTCTAACATCAGCTAAACCACCCAACATTACTTCAACAGGTCTTAAAATGTCATATAAAAATCCACCCAAACCCTCATGATACACATGCATATAAAGAATCAAACCGGTTAAAATCAGCCCAAACATTACAAGATAAAAGAAAAAGTAAGTCGCAAATTGCAAAGGATTATACACGCCTTGTAAATGAGGATGTTTTCCTAAGAAAATATAAAATTTAATTTGCTCTATCCATAATTTTACATTAAAAATATCTTTAATACTTCTTCTTTCATTTGCACTTTTTGGATCAAAAAAGAACAAATACGTCTTAAAAAGCACACAAGCTATCATAATAAAACCAAAAATTTGGTGTACCATACGGTATTTTGCTTGCATGAATAAAGTTGGCTCAGATGAAATAGAAGGAGCTTGAAACACATAAGAAATGTAATATCCAGTTCCCACTAAAATCACGATCACAATCGCTCTTAACCAATGCGTAAAACGAAGACCGATACTAAATTCATACTCGGCCTTTCTATTTGATTTTAAGGAATGTTTAGAATCCATACTAAAGTCCTTTCCTTATAAATTTACATTTACTTTATACTCGCTAAGATTATTACCTTTAGTATCCATCACATGCACAGCACATGCAATACAAGGATCATAAGAGTGGATTGCTCTTATAACTTCTAAAGGTTGTTTAACATCAGCTAGTTTCATACCAATAAGACATTGCTCATAGCTCCCACCTACTCCATTTGCATCTTTTGGACTTGCATTCCAAGTAGAAGGCACCACTGCTTGCCAATTTTCAATTACACCATTTTTAATTCTACACCAATGGCTTAATGCACCACGAGGCGCACTTCCCATAAATCTACCTTTATACTCTTTGTTTTTATCGATCACATAAGTAGCACAAGTGCTTTCATCTGTTTTTAAATTTTCAACCAAAGAATTAAATGCTTTTAAACCGTGATCTGCAATGATTTTTGCTTCAATTGCTCTAGCACCTGTTCTTCCTAGAGTACTCATGAGCGCTTGAACTGGTAAGTTAGTTGCTTTTAAGAATGAATCAACTGCTTCTACAACAATTTGATTACCCTTAGCATAATTCACTAAAATGTTAGCCAATGGTCCAACTTGCATAGGTAAGTTTTCATATCTTGGAGCTTTAATCCAGCTATATTTGCCCTTAGTATCAAACACTTTACTATGAACCATATTGCCTTTATCATCAATACTTTCGCCATCAACTAAGCCAGTATAATTTGGATTTGTTTTGCCATCATAAGGATGTAAGGCTTCATTGTCTGCATACCAAGCTCTTGTGGCTTCTTCAGTGATTTTAGCTTCATCTACTTCTTCCACCTTACTCAAATCACCATTTCTAATAATACCGCCTTCAAACAACCATTCATCACTTGAAACTTGGAATTCTCTTTCGGTGTAAAAGTTATTAACGCCCACATCATTTAAAACACTCGCTTCTTTAGAATAAGCTTTTGCTGCCATGATTAAATCCGGATAATAAGCACGATTAATAAAATCAGCCACTTCTTGGAATTTAGTCATATACTCAGCCATTCTTGAAGGGTTTAAAAGATCCATAACACAAGTCACACCACCGACTGTTAAGCTTTGAGGGTGAGGATTTTTTGCACCAAAAATTGCCATTGCTTGGGCAATTGTTCTTTGAATTCTTAAACATTCTAAATAATGCGAAAGTGCGATAAGATTTTGCTCAGGAGTAAAGCGGTAAGTTGCGTGTCCATAATAAGCATTTGCAAATGGCCCAAGGTTACCTTTATCTACAAAAGCTTTTAATCTTTGCTGTACTTCTAAAAGCTTATCTGCACCTGTTGCATAAGGCACATCAGTGTATTTAAACGCTTCATCACTTGCTTTTTTTACATCAGCGCTTAAAGCACTTACAACATCAACAAAATCAAGCCCATGCAGTTGATAAAAATGTACAGGGTGATCATGCATATACAAAGCTGCATTCATTAAAGTTCTAGTTAAAACTGCATTTAACGGCGGAGTAATACCTAAAGCATTTTCTACCGCTATAATCCCTGCTCTATAATGTGAAAAAGTACAAACCCCACAAATTCTTTGAGTTAAAAAGCCCGCATCTCTTGGATCACGCCCCTTAACAATTGTTTCCAAACCTCTCCATAGAGTTGATCCCGAATATGCTTCCTTGATGACATTGTTTTCATCAACCACTACTTCAACTCTTAAGTGTCCTTCTATTCTAGTAAGTGGATCTATAATAATTCTTTTTGACATTCTTAATCCTTATTCTTTTCTAATGAAGCAATCACAGCATGCGCAGCAACAGCAACACCTGTTACACAAAGCACACCTATACCGATTTTATCTGAAATACTATCTGCACCCAAACCATAAACAGTATCAAATAATCTTCCTGCCATTACCTCTTCAAAAGGCCCCATAGTATCCCAAAAATCAGGTTCAGAACAACCTATACAGCCATGCCCAGCTTGCACCGGCCAAGAAGTGTGCTGATTAAATCTTTCTTTAGAGCAATTGTTAAATGTATAAGGTCCTTTACAACCTACCTTATATAAACAATATCCTTTTTTTGCACCCTCATCACCAAATTGTTGCACAAACTCACCCGCATCAAAACGCCCTCTTCTTTCACAAAGATCATGAATTCTTAAAGCGTAAGCCCATTTTGGTCTATTATAAGCATCAAGTGCTGGTAATGTTTGATAAAGTATATAATGAATCACATTGCCAATGATGTTTTTCTCGCTTGGAGGACAACCTGGAACATTGATCACTGTTTTGTTTGTAACTTTGCTTAAACTAACTGCATTACTCGGGTTGGGTCTTGCAGCTTGAATACCACCAAAAGCCGAACAAGTTCCTATAGCAAAAATAGCCAAAGCATTATCACAGGCTTGTTGCGCTATTTGCTTTCCTGTTTTACCATGCGGTCCTATAGTTAAAAAGTGCTCTGTATTACCTGTTGGTATACCACCTTCTACCATTAAGATATATCTACCTTTGTATTTTTCCATGGCAGATTCAAGGTTATACTCTGCTTGCCAACCTGCTGCACCCATTATAGTTTCATGATATTCTAAAGAAATATGATCAAAAATCAAACTATCGATTGTAGGCGCATCACTTCTTAACAAACTCTCAGAACAGCCTGTACATTCAGCCATATGAAGCCAAATCACCGGAAGTCTATCGCTAAGCTCAGCAGCTCTTGCAACTACAGGTGTAAAGCTAGCAGGTAATGCTAAAAATGCAGTCATCGCACTAGCCCATTTCATAAAATCTCTTCTTGAAAAGCCTGATTGTTCTAAGGCTTTAGAGATAGAAATCTCATTTTTCAAAAGAGGAAGTTTTTCTAATGCATCTAAACGGCGATTAAAAATATCCAAATCACTCATTTGTTGTTCCTTAATTTTTAAAAATATCATTAAAGATTTTAAAATATTTATTGTTAAGAATAGATAAAAAAATAATAATTTATTAAACAAAAATACAAAATGTTTACAATTTAATGTTAATAGGAGAAATTTACTCTAAATAAGCAAGTATAAACTTGCTTATTTTTTTGTAATTACAATAGAATCATCTTTTGAGTCTATAAAGATGGTTTCATTTTCATTTAATTCATCAGATAAAATCATATCGCTTAGTTTGTCCTCAACCATGTCATATAAAGCTCTTTTTAATGGCCTTGCACCAAAATCTACATCAAAACCAATCTTTGCAATCAAACTAGCTGCCTCATCACTCAAATTCGACTGAATACCTCTGTTTGCAAGAGTTTTTTGCAGGGTATTAAATAATAGTTTAACTATTTTAACCGCCTCGCTCTCTCCCAAAGGATTAAACGTAATAATATCATCTAAACGATTTAAAAATTCAGGCTTAAAAAATCCTCTAAGTGCTTCTTTGATCGCCTTATCTCTTTCGTCTCCTTTAAGCTCCATAATAAAATTAGCACCAATATTAGAAGTTAAAATAATAATAGTATTAGTAAAATCAACCGTAACACCTTTGCTATCTGTAGCTCTACCATCATCTAAAATTCCCAAAAGTATATTAAATACATCTTTATGTGCCTTTTCCACTTCATCAAACAAAATCACACTATAAGGTTTTCTTCTTACTACTTCGGTTAATTCCCCACCCTCTTCATGTCCTATATACCCAGGAGGTGCTCCTAAAAGTCTTGATACGCTATGTTTTTCCATAAATTCACTCATATCAAAACGCACCATAGCCTTTTCATCATCAAATAAAAATTGAGCCAAGGCTTTGGCACTTTCTGTCTTACCCACTCCAGTTGGCCCTAAAAATAAAAAACTTCCTATAGGTTTTCCAGCTTGATTCAACCCTGCTTTATTGCGCTTAATAGCTCTAGCCAAGGCACTTAAAGCCTCATCTTGACCTATAACACTTTTTTGCAAATATTCTTGAATATTTAAATACTTTTGTTTTTCAGAAGTAAGCATTTTTTGCACACTTATACCTGTCCACTTGCTTAAAATTCCAGCTACTAAATCCTCATCAACTTGATTTTTAAGCAAAACCCCTTCTTGTGTCATTTGCTTCCATTTTTCTTCTAAATTTAAAACTTCCTTTTCACACTCTAAAATCTTACCATACTCTATCTCAGCTGCTTTTTGAAAATCACCTTTATTTTTTGCAAAATTTGCTTCATTTTTCAAACTGTCAATTTCTTTTTTCTTTAAGCTAATGCCATTAAAAACAGCCTTTTCATTCTCAAACTGAGTATTTAGCTTAATCTGCTCTTCTTTTAAATTTGCTAATTCTTTTTTAATTTCTTCTAGTCTTTTTGTATTAGCTTCATTGTTTTCCATTTTTAAAGCTTCATTTTCTACTTCTAAACTTTCAATTTGCTTTCTAACTTTTCTTAATGAATTTGGCTCGCTTTCTATTTGCATTTTAAGTTCAGCCGCAGCTTCATCGATCAAATCAATCGCTTTATCAGGTAAAAATCTATTAGCGATATAGCGTTTAGATAATTTTGCAGCAGCCACTAAAGCACTATCATTGATGGTTACATTGTGATGAATTTCTAGTTTTTCTTTTATCCCTCTAAGCATAGCCAAAGCTTCATTTACATTTGGTTCGGCTACATTTACAGGCTGAAATCTCCTTTGCAAAGCTGCATCTTTTTCAAAATATTTTCTATATTCTTTTAAGGTAGTAGCTCCTATGGTATGAAGCTCACCTCTTGCTAATGCGGGTTTTAAAATATTTGCCGCATCCATACTGCCTTCGTTTGCACCAGCACCTACTATAGTGTGAATTTCATCAATAAATAAAATAATATTTTTATGCTTTGTTACTTCATTAACCACAGCCTTTAATCTATCTTCAAATTCGCCACGATATTTTGCTCCAGCTATTAAAGCACTCATGTCTAGTGCAACAACTTTTTTATTTTGTAAAGAAGTCGGAACATCTTTTTTTACTATTCTTTGTGCTAAAGCCTCTACCACTGCAGTTTTTCCCACACCAGGTTCACCAAGCAAGATGGGATTGTTTTTTGTTTTTCTTATTAAAATTTGCATTAATCTTTGAATTTCTTCTTCTCGACCTATTACTGGATCAAGCTCTCCATCTAAAGCTTTTAAAGTTAAATCAATACCAAATTTAGATAAAGAGTCTAAAGTCTCATCACTTGTTTTAGTATCTATCTTAGCACCCGATCGGATCAACTCTAATTCTTTTTTAAATTCATTCAAGTCCACAAACTTAGACAAAATACTCTTTATAGGTTCATTAAAACTTTCCGAAATAAGCCACATATCTACGGCTAAATAACTATCTTTGTTTTCTAAAGCCAAGCCCTTTGCTTTTTCAAAAGAATTAATAAAATCATTTGAAAATTTAATATTATCTTTATTAACATTTGAGCTTGTAGGAAGAGAAGCGATTTTGCTTTTTATTTCTAATTCAAAAGCTTCTTTTGAAATATTTAATTTATTAAAAACTTGATTTAGCAAACTTGAACTATCAACACTTAAAGCCCATAGCAAATGCAAGGGTTTAATTTCGCTATTTTTAGAATGAATGGCCAAAGAAATCGCACTTTCTACATTAGAAAGCATAGAGTCTGTTAAAAAATCTTGTATATTTGCCATTGTTACTCCTTTATTACTTTATATGAAAAATATTATATAACTTTAGTCTTATATTGTCAAGTTTATTTAGTTATTTTTATAAATATTATTTTATATTATTACACTAATATCATAAAAATATTTGGTATATTTACGATTTTTTAAGCAAAAATCAATAAAATTAGATAATTTATTTTTATGAATTCATATATTTAATTTTGGAGTTTTCCTTTGAAGACAAAAAGAAATCTTATTATTGCAGCAAGTCTTTGTAGTCTATTAACCGCTTCTTTTATTTTTACCAATCTACAGGCTAAAAACCCTGCACCAAGTGAAGCAGAAAAGAAAATAGAAGCTTTATCAAAACTCACAAGAACTATGTCTATTATCGAGCAATATTATGTTGATGATGTAAATTATACAGATTTGGTTGATAAGTCTATAGCAGGCTTATTAAGCAACTTGGATGCTCACTCATCTTTTTTAGATGAAAAAGGCTATAAAGAACTTAAAGAACAAACTAACGGGGAATTTGGTGGACTTGGTTTTACTATCACCCAAAAAGATGGTGCAATCACCGTAGTAGCTCCTATTGAAGGAAGTCCAGCGGATAAAGCGGGTATAAAAACCGATGATATCATCTTGCGAATCAACCATGAATCTACTTTAGGTATGACTTTAAATGAAGCTGTATCAAAAATGCGTGGAGAGCCTAAAACCAAAGTTACTTTAACTATTTATAGAAAAGGCGACCTTAAGCCGTTTGATGTTAATTTAAAAAGAGATATCATCAAGGTTGATAGTGTTTATGCTAAATTAATCGAAGATGAAAATCTACTCTATTTAAGAGTAACCAATTTTGACAAAAATGTCGTAGATGAAGCAGGTAAGGCCATAAAAAAACACTCTAATGCAAAAGGAATTATACTTGATCTTAGAACTAATCCAGGTGGAATTTTAAATCAAGCAGTTGGCTTGGTTAATCTTTTTGTTGATAAGGGCGTGATTGTTTCTCAAAAAGGCAAAATAGAAAGCGAAAATGTAGAATTTAAAGCAAATCCTAGCAAAAAAATCACCAACGCACCTTTAGTAGTGCTTGTAAATGGCGGTAGTGCTAGCGCTAGTGAGATTGTAAGCGGTGCGCTTCAAGACTTTAAACGTGCGATCATCATAGGAGAAAAAACTTTTGGTAAAGGTAGTGTTCAACTTATTTTACCTATGGATGAAAAAGGCAAAGAAGGATTAAGATTAACCATTGCAAAATACTACTTACCAAGCGGCAGAACCATACAAGCGGTTGGGGTTAGTCCTGATATAGAAGTATTTCCAGGTAAAGTAAGCAAAGAAGAAAATCAAGGTTTTGAAATCAAAGAAAGCGACCTTAAAAAACACCTGCAAGCTGAACTAGATAAAATAGGACACCAAGAAAAGAAAAAAGATACTAAAGAAGATAAAAATATCATTACCAAAGAGCAAATTCAAAATGACATACAATTAAAAACAGCAATTGATGCGATCAAAATTCTAAACATCACAAAAGGAGACTAATATGGCAACAAAACTAGAACTTTTATACGAAGGTAAAGGTAAAAAAATGTTTAAAACAGATAATGAGAATATTCTCATTACTGAATTTAAAGATGATTTAACTGCTTTTAATGCAGAAAAAAAAGGTAATGAAGCAGGAAAAGGTGCATTAAACTGCAAAATTAGCACTGAAATTTTTCATCTTTTAGAAAAAGAAGGCATTAAAACCCATCTAATAGAAACAATTGGCGAAAAAGAACAAATCGTTAAAAAATGCGATATTATACCTATTGAAGTAATCACTAGAAATGTGGCAACAGGATCTTTAACCAAAAGACTAGGTATCAAAGAAGGAACAGTTTTGCCTTTTGCTTTAGTTGAGTTTTGCTATAAAGATGATGCTTTAGGTGATCCTATTATCAATGATGAGCACTGCTTGATTTTAAATTTAGTCAAAAGCGAAAAAGACCTAGAATTAATCAAAAACACCGCAAGACATATTAATTCTATTTTAGTTAAATTCTTTGAAGCAAAAGGATTGAGACTGATTGATTTTAAATTAGAATTTGGTATCGATAGCGAAGGGAATATGATTTTAGCAGATGAAATCAGTCCTGATAGTTGTAGATTTTGGGATAGCAAAACCAATGAAAAATTAGATAAAGACCGTTTTAGACAAGATTTAGGCAATGTTAAAATGGCATATGAAGAAGTATTAAAAAGAATTTTAAGTTAGGAAATATAATGAAAGTAACTGTAAACATTACACTGAAAAATGGGGTTTTAGATCCTCAAGGTAAAGCTATAGAAAAAGCTTTACACTCTTTAGATTTTAATAATATTGCAAATGTAAAAACCTCAAAACAAATTAGTTTTGATATTGCTTGCGAAGATAAAGAAGAGGTTTTAAAACAAGTAGACTTAATGTGCAAAGAATTACTTGCAAATACTGTGATAGAAGATTATGAGATAATACTATGAAAGTAGCTATCATTCGTTTTCCTGGAACCAACTGTGAATTTGATACAGCTTATGCTTTTGAAAAGCTAGGTGCTCAAACTGAAATCATTTGGCATGAAAGACAGGATTTTAACGCAGATTTAATTGTCTTACCAGGTGGATTTTCTTACGGAGATTACTTAAGATGCGCAGCTATTGCAAAACTTGCTCCTGCTATGAAAACACTAAAAGAACATGTGCAAAAAGGCGGATATGTCTTAGGGATATGCAATGGTTTTCAAATTTTACTTGAACTTGGACTTTTAAAAGGAGCTATGAAGCACAACAATAGCTTAAGTTTTGTTTCTAAAATGCAAAAATTACAAGTAGTCTCAAACCAAAATGTTTTTTTAAAGAATTTTCAAAAAAATGATATCATAGAACTTCCTATTGCACATGGTGAAGGAAACTACTTTAATAGTGAAGATGGTATCAAAATGCTAGAAGATAAAGATATGATTTTACTACGATATGTAAATAACCCAAATGGTTCTTTGAACGATATAGCTGGAATTTGTGATGAAAATAAAAAAGTATTTGGATTAATGCCACACCCTGAAAGAATGTGCGATGAAATACTAGGATCAAAAGTAGGACTTAAAATGTTTGAAGGATTTTTAAATTGCTAAAAACCTTCAAAGTTTTTTGTATATTTTTACTTACTCTTCATCTTTATGCTCAAGAAAATAGTGTTTTTCAAGATTATGAAACCTTAGAAAAAAACTATAATATGCTTGATGATCAAGCTAAGCAAATTTATAATACTATTGCACCTAGTGATGAGAATAACTATGAAAATAAAGTTAGCGAGGAAAAGTTTATCCCTCAAGGATCACTAGTATTAAACGCAAAAGATTATATTGAAGAAGCTTATATTGATCAAGCTTTTGCAATAGACCTTGAGGTAATTACCACAACCAATGCAAGCTTTGATTTGAATGTAAGCTTTGAAAAAAATGAAGATATGCTTTGGATTAATCCTAATCCTATTTGGGAGCAAAAAGCAAATTCATACCATACAAAATTATGGTTTGAAGCTAAAAGTCTCAATGCTAATTTAAACAAAATCATTGTTTCTTTGAGTAGAAATGATTATATTTTCCAAAGTTCTTCTTTGATTATCAAACCTATTAAATTTATTAAAATTGATGCTCCTTCAAATAAATATTCTCATATTGTTGCAAGCAATCTTGAAGTAAAACAGATTAAAGCAAGTAATTTTGACAATGATAATATGATTTTATTTATAGAGCTTGCGGGGGAAAATACCAATCTAGCAAGTTTTAATATCAAAGACATACAAAAACAAGGTGTAGAAGCTATCAAAGGAGATTTTGAAAAGCAAAGTGGTTTTTACTATGCCATCTTAGATAAAAGTAAAACTCGTTTTGATTTTTCTTATTTTAATTTAAATTCTAAAGAACTAAAAGATTTTTCTTTAAAAATAGAACTAAAAGAAGATAGCATTAGCACACAAAGCGATTTAAATCCAAAAACTAATGATTTTAACTTTTATAAACAAGTAATTTTATGGAGTTTAAGTGGTATTTTTGCTTTATGGTTTGTTTTCAAAAAAAGCTATGTGGCTTTAGGCCTAACTATACTAGCTTTAATTGCAAGTTTTTTAGCGCAAAATAACATTTACAAAGCAGTATTACAAGCAGAAAGCAAGGTGCAGCTATTACCAACGCTTAATTCAACGCATTTTTATTCAGGCAAATACAATCAAGAAGTAGAAGTACTCGACTCAAGAAATGAATACCGAAAAATTTTATTTAAAAATGGAAAAATAGGCTGGGTTAAAAGTGAAAATTTATCAAAGATTTAAGGCTTTAATTTTTTGGATAGAATTTATTTTTTCTATCATTTTTTTATGTATAGCATTTTTATTAATGCATTCTCAAGAAAAAATTTGGAAACTTAGAAAAACTTGGGCGAAGCTACAAAAATACATTATAAACTATCAAATTCAAACTCAAGGATCAATGCACCCGCAGGCTAATTTGCTTCTTATTAACCACCAAAGTATGCTAGATATCGTTGCTTTGGAAGATTTAAGTCCTAGAAATATTTCTTGGATAGCTAAAAAAGAATTAGGAGAGCTTCCTATCTTTAAAACCTTAATTAAAAAACCCAAAATCATTTGTATTGATAGAAGTCCTAAAGGTTTAGTAAAGCTTTTAAAAGAAGCTAAAGAAAGACTTAATGAAGATAGAATTTTAGCTATATTCCCAGAAGGTACAAGATCAAAAACACCACAACTTTTAAAATTTAAAGTTGGAGCTAAAATTTTAAGTGAAAAACTGAATTTAAAAGTTCAACCTGTAGTGATTGTTGATTCAGCTAAAATTCTAGATACTCAAAGTTTTAGTGCCAATAGTGGGGTTTTAAAAGTTGTTTTTCTTGACCTTGTAGATACTAGCAAAGAAAATTGGCTTGAACAAACTAGAAAAGACATGCAGGCTGTATTAGATAAAGAAAGGTTGCAAAATTGATCACAACAATCTTAGCAGTGGGCTTAGGAGGATTTTTAGGAGCAATTGCAAGAATGCTAACTAGTAATTTCTTCAATAAAATCATTCCACACAACTTTCCCTATGGCACTTTAATGGTTAATATCATAGGTTCATTTTTAATGGGATTGTTTTTTTCTTATACTAATTCAAAAGGCATTAACATCCACACTAAAAGTTTTTTAAGTACAGGTTTTATGGGTGCTTTTACAACTTTTTCTACTTTTTCTTATGAAAATTTACTTTTTTTACAAAGTGGGGATTATTTACATTTTGTATTAAATGTTGTGTTAAACATAGGTCTTTGCCTTTTAGCTGTATGGCTTGGCTTTTTAATTTTTAAATAAAGGAGATATAATGCAATTTCAAACCGAAGTTAATCAACTTTTACAATTAATGATACATTCTTTGTATTCAAACAAAGAAATTTTTTTAAGAGAACTGATTTCAAATGCAAGTGATGCGCTTGATAAACTAAGCTATTTAAGTGTCAGTGATGATGCATATAAAAATTTAAAATTTGAACCAAAAATTCAAATCAATTTCAACCAAGAAGCAAAAACTCTAACCATTAGTGATAATGGTATAGGTATGAACAAGGAAGATTTAATCAATCATCTTGGAACTATTGCTAAAAGTGGTACAAAAAGCTTTTTAGAAAATTTAAGCGGTGATGCAAAAAAAGATTCACAACTAATAGGTCAATTTGGCGTAGGTTTTTACTCTGCTTTTATGGTAGCTTCTAAAATAGAAGTTTTGAGCAAAAAAGCTTTAGAAGAGCAAGCTTATCTTTGGACTTCTGATGCAAGTGGCTATGAAATCGAAGAAGCAAAAAAAGATGAACAAGGTACTTGTATTACTTTACATCTAAAAGATGAGGAATTTTTAAATTCTTATCGCATTGAAAGTATAGTAGAAAAATACTCTAACCATATTCAATTTCCTATTTTTATGGAGAAAGAAGAGTATTTACCATTAGAAGAAGGCGAAAAAGAACCTAAAAAAGAATTAAAAAATACTCAAATCAATACCGCAAGTGCTTTATGGAGACAAAACAAAGCAAATTTAAAAGCACAAGATTATGAAAGATTTTATGAGCAAAATTTCCATGATTCAAATAAACCTATGCTTTATATTCATACAAAAGCTGAAGGTTCTATAGAGTATAATTCTTTATTTTTTATACCTGCACAAGCTCCATTTGACCTCTATAGAGTGGATTACAAAAGCGGTTTAAAACTATATGTAAAACGCGTATTTATCAGCGATGATGATAAGGAATTGTTACCAACTTACTTAAGATTTGTACGTGGTATTATTGATGTAGAGGATTTACCACTTAATGTTAGTCGTGAAATTTTACAAGAAAATAGAATTTTGAAAAGCGTCCAAGAAGCAAGTGTTAAAAAAATCCTAGCAGAACTTAAGAAATTTAAAGACAAAGACAAAGAAAATTATCTTAAATTCCATGAAAATTTTGGAAAAGTTTTAAAAGAAGGTTTATATGGTTTTAGTGAAAACAAAGACGCAATTGCTAAACTTTTATATTTTAAAAACTCAAACAAAGAAGAATTAATCGATCTTGAAGAGTACAAACAAAATTTAGCTGAAGGTCAAAATGAAATTTTTTACATTAGCGGTAAAAATGAAAAATTATTAAGAAATTCTCCATTGCTTGAAAGCTATAAACAAAAAAATATCAATGTTTTATTGCTTGATGAAGAAATCGACACCATAGTTATGCCTATGATGAATGAATTTGAAGGTTTAAAATTTAGTGCTATTAATCACTTAGCAAGTGAAGAAACAAGCGAGGAACAAAAGGCTGAATTTGCACCTTTACTCATTAAAATTAAAGAAGTTTTAAAAGATGAAGTGGAAGAAGTTAAATTAAGTCAAAGACTTTCTAATAGTCCAAGTTGTATTGTTTATGATCAAAATAAACCAGATTTTGCTATGCAACAAATTCTTAAACAAATGGGTCAAGAACAACAAATAAAACCTATACTTGAAATCAATCCTAATCATGCAATTTTAAAAGCCTTAAAAGACAATGACTCACTTGCTAGCGAAATGGCACACATTCTTTTAAATATGGCTAAATTAAGCGAAGGTATGGGTATAGATAATCCTAGCGAATTTAATAATGCATTAAACACTATCATTTCTAAGGCTTTAGAAAAATGAAAAATATTGCAATTTCTAAAGATATTTTAAAAGAGTATTGCATTATAGATGTAAGAACTCCGAGTGAGTGGAGAAGCGGTGTAATAGAAGAAGCAGAATTAATCGCACTTTGTGATGACAATGGCTTTATGAATGAAAATTTCATACAAGAATTTCAATCAAGAATAGATTATCAAAATAAAAACATCGCTTTTGTATGTGCTACAGGATCAAGAAGTAGACACACCGCTATTATGATTGAAGATGCTTTAGGTATAGAATGTGTCAATCTTGATGGTGGCATGGTGTCGCTTTTAGCGCAAGGCTATGAAGCAGTAAAAAAGGATATTTAAAGTGAAAAAAATATTTTTTACTCTCATAGCATGTATTAGCATTGCTTTTGCAGAAGTTAAAAACATAAACATCAATGCTGATATTTTAAAAAATTACCAAGTAGTTGACATTAGAACACCAAAAGAATGGGATTATACAGGTATAATTAAAAATGCAGCTAAAATCAGCTTTTATAAAGAAGATGGCACCTTAAATGAAAATTTCTTACAAGAAATTAAAAAATTAAAAAGCATAAAGCCTATTGCTTTGGTATGCAAAAGTGGAGCAAGAAGCGCTAAAGCCTCAGCATTATTAAGTCAAAACGGTATAGAAGTGATAAACCTACAAGGTGGCATGAATGCCCTTTTATCACAAGGCTATCAAACTACAAAGTAAGTCTCAAAAAGACTTACTTTTTCTTTGGTCTAAAAACCGAAATAACCTCTTCATTATTTTCAATATAAGCCCCACCTATTAAATCAACACAATAAGGTATCGCAGGAAAAACTGGTTCCAAGCACTCTCTTATAGCTTTTGGATTTCCTGGTAAATTTACTATCAGTGTTTTTCCTTTAATCCCTGCACTTTGTCTTGAAAGTATAGCTGTTGGAACATACTCTAAGCTTTTAGCACGCATTAATTCACCAAAACCTGGAAGCATTTTATCGCACACTATCTCAGTTGCCTCTGGTGTCACATCACGCAAAGCAGGACCCGTGCCCCCGGTGGTAAATACCAAATCACATTTTACATCGTCTGCTAAATAGTTTAATTTTTCTATAATAAGTTCATATTCATCTGGAATTAATTCATAAAAAAATTCTTTTTCATTCTTAATATATGAGTTTAAAATTTTTTCTATCTCTATACCGGATTTATCTTCATAAACTCCACTACTTGCCCTATCTGAAAGTACTAAAATTCCTATTTTTACCATTGTTTACTCCATTATAATTTTTTCTATATCTTGTTTTTCTATCTTTTCATTTTCTAAAAGCATATTGGCTAATTTCACTACTTTTTCTTTCATTAACTCCAAAAACTCTTTTACTTCTTGTTTTTGCTCTTGCAATAAACCTTCATTTGCCATTGCAAAACTTTCCATATAACCAAACAACTCTTTAGCTTTTAAAAGATCGCTTTGAGCATTAGTATAGCTTTCATTAAAAATAAGTTCCATCGCAACAGATCCTGCTAAAAAAACTTTGATTTTATTTAGCAATTCTGATTTTGACTTAATCGTATTTTCATATTCTTTAAATCTATCTTCAATCAAAGTAATCTTTTCAAATTTCACATCAAAATAGAAAGCACTCAAGGCTTTAGCTGCTTGATATGTAGCTTGAATTTTTCTTTCTTTATCACTCAAAGAAAAAATCTTTTTTTTACCCATTAAAACTTTATTAAGTACTGCAAAAAAATCATTTTCTTCAATCATATCAGATTTTCGCCTTATAGCATTAATCGCTGCTTCATTTACCAAAGTTTCTAAAGCCGCTCCACTAAAACCCACGCTTGCTTTTGCAATTTTTTCTAATTCTACACTTGATTTTTTTGCTTTCATATAATTTTGCAAAATATGCATTCTGTCTTTAAAATCTGGCAAAGATATAAAAATTCTCCTATCAAAGCGTCCTGATCTTAACAAAGCACTATCCATAAGGTCGATTTTATTAGTTGCAGCCATCACTATCACGCCACTATTATCTTCAAAACCATCCATTTGTGTCAAAAGCTGATTTAGAGTATTATCTCTTTCTACATTTGAAAAATCTCCCCTACTTTTACCAACTGCATCAATTTCATCTATAAAAATAATACTAGGTGCTTTTGATTTAGCTTTTAAAAAAAGCTCTCTTACTCTTTTAGCACCCATACCTACATAAATTTCTACAAAACTAGCCCCACTTTGATAAAAAAACGGCACCCCTGCTTCACCGGCTACTGCTTTAGCGATTAGAGTTTTACCCACACCAGGAGGCCCTACCAACAAAACGCCTTTTGGCATTTTTACACCAAAATCTTTATATTTTTGAGGATTTTTTAAAAAATCAACAATTTCCAAAAGCTCTACTTTGGCTTCATCCACTCCGGCTACATCTTTAAATTTCACTTCGCTAACTACATCTTGTATAGTGGTATTTTGTTCAGTTTTTTCTAAAATATTTTTTTCCAAAGAAAGTAAATTTTGTCTGTCTTTATTTCTCTTATTTAAAAACAATACATAACTTACTAAAAAAACAAGTAAAATAACAATTAAAACTATTTCACTGATATTATAATCTTTAGCATGCTCAATAGGAGTTTTTTGCCACAAAGTATTTAAGTCTACAAGTTCTTTGGCGATTAAAAAATTCCCTTCTTTAGTTTTTAATAGTACTTCATTATTTTCTATGATGACATTTTCAATTAAATTTTGCCCCAAAAGCTCCTCATAAGCTGCCTTGCTAATGTAGTCAGGTTGATTTTTTATCAACGCAACCACCACAAAAACACAAAGTAATAAAAACGAAGCTAAGATAATTTTTTTATTTTTCATCCCCTAACCTTGTATAATTACAATCTTCTTTACATTCGTAATTTTCAACACTTACCCACTGTTTAGCAATATCTTCTTTGCTTACAATTTTGATTTTATTAAAAAACTGATCATAACCTTCATAAAATTCATCTTTCTTGCTTTCGACTAAAACCTCTAAGCTATTTTTTTGCTGTTTTCTAAACTCATAATTATTTTTTGCAACAATATCTTTTAAAGTATTGAGTCTTTCTTTAGCTATATCGCCATTAATTCTCTCATTCATTGAAGCAGAATGCGTTCCATCACGCGGTGAAAAAATAAAAGCATGAATATGTGTCAATTTAAATTCTTTAAAATTTTTCAAGGCTTCTTGCCATATCAACTCACTTTCGCCAGGGTGTCCTACAATAAAGTCTGTTCCTAAAGCAAAGCCTTTTTGACTTAATTCATTAAACAATGCTAAATCATTGTGTGTGTGTGATCTTCTTCGCATAATGCGTAGCATTTTTTCGTGAGTGTGTTGCAAAGCAATATGCAAATGCTTCTCAAGCCACGGTTCATCTAAAATTTCTTTAAAACTCGCATCAATTTGTGCAGGCTCTAAACTCCCAAGTCTTACTCTTTTTATGCCGTTGATTTTTCCTATATCTTGTAGTAGTTTCCCAAGTGTTGTTTTGTCTTTTAAACCATAACTTCCTATATTAGTACCTGTTAAAACTACTTCACTGTATCCATTTTGCGCTAAAAGCTTGATTTGTTTTACGATTTCCTCGCTTGGTACGCTTCTTGACTTTCCCCTAACACTTGGGATAATACAATAACTACAAGCAAAATCGCAACCTTCTTGAATTTTCACAAATGCCTTAGTATGATTTTCATAATTACTTACAATTTTTGTATCAATAAATTGTAAATTACCAAGCTCATAAAAGGCTTTATCTTGTGAAATCAACTCATTAATTTTATTTTTATTAGAAGCTCCTAAAACTCCAAAAATTTCTTTTTTGTCGAAAAAATCTTTCCCTTTACTTACCGCACCACATCCAGTAAGTACAACTTTAACTCCATTTTTTCTTACACCATTAATATAACTTCTAAGCCCACTATCAGCACCATTAGTAACTGTACAAGAATTTACCACTATCACATCCGCTTCTTGCTCATTTTGTGTGATTTCATGATCTTTGATATAGGTTTTTAATAACTGCGTATCATAGATATTTGTCCTACAACCAAAAGTTTTAAAATATACTTTTTTTTTCAAATATTTTCCTTATTTTCTATAAATTCATGTTTTGCCATGTATAAATTTTGCGATGGATAAGCTATTTTAATATCATCATGTTTGTTAAATTCATTGATAATTTCTTTACTTATATTACTCCTTAAAACTAAAGCCGCATAAGAATTAGTCATATACCATGCAGAAATTCTCATACCATAACCTTCTAAAAATGTAAAAAATCTAGGTTCAACTTTAGGGTTTCGAATGCTATATTCATTTCTAAGCTTGCTCATAGATTCTTTTGCAATTTTGGTATAACCTTTAGAAGCTTTTACTACAATTTCTTCTATAATCTCTAAAGCTTTTTGATGATTTGAATCAAATGTTAAAGTGATATCTAGTCCATCCCATATGGTTTTCATTCCATGGTGAGTGTAATTGGATATTAAATTAGTAAAAATGAAATTATTTGGGATAAAAATAATCCTTCCACTTCTTCGGTTATCAGTATATGTAAGCAAAGAGATATCTTCATATAATGTAATCCTTAAAAAAGATATATCAATGATATCGCCAATATAATGCGTATTGTTTTGAAAAACTCTCACCCTATCACCCACTCTAAAACTTCCACCAAAGACTATCACACACCAACCAAGCATAGACATAAACATATCCTTCATCGCAATAGCCAAACCAGCAGAAGCAAAACCAAGCACAGTGACTAAATAACTAATGTTTTCTATATAACCAAAAAGCAAAATCAAAATAATCAAATTAATATTAATAAAATTGATAATTTTATTTGCTGTGTAGAAACGATCATTATCGCCAATGTATTTTCTTGCTATAAATTTAAGTAAAAAAGCTATAGCAACCACAATCACGATAGCTAAGACAATATTAAAAGCTCTCACACCTTGAATTTTAATTGAAGCAGTTGTTTTTTCGATTTCTTCTTGAATTTTCTTTTCATATACTGAGTAAGAAATTTCACCAAAACGCAAAGTCTGCGAAAAATCTCTAACCATTTGATTTGAAATTCTTAAATACTCGTTATTTTCTTTATTAGGCTCTAGTTTTGCCACCTCTGCAACCAAAACATTTTCCTTGATAAGATCATCTAAGGTTTGCTTAAAGCTGTTTAAAAGATTAATATACTCTTCTTTATCACGCTTAAGTTTTTTAATATGCGAATACGCCGAAATAATCGCCAACGGATTGGTGATTTTATCCATTTTTTCAATCTCTTCGGGAGCTAGTATCATCTTTGAAAAATTAGTGCTTTTATACTCACTTAAAAGCTCTAGTCTTTCTTTTAAAGTTAAAATTTGTCTTTCAATAATGCTTTTATTGCGTTCATTTGCCTTAAAACTTTCCTTTTCTAAAGCCAAAATTTCTGCTTGTGTTTTTTTATAAATATTAAAATTATTATATTTAATCACCCAGGTATTATAAGCAAGATTATTGTGTATTTCATTTAATTTTTGCTTTAAATGATCCAAATCTTCTTGTGCCAAAAGCAACACAAAGGGTAAAAATAAAATCAAAATAATTTTTTTCATGCAAAAACCTTTAAAGTTTCTAAAACATCTTCTTTAGATATATCATTTTTAATACAAGCTTTTCCAAGACCATCAAGCAAGATAAAGTTAATTTTTTTAAAATGTGTTTTTTTATCCATAAAAAAAGCATTATAAAACTCATCAACATCAAGTACTAAATAATCAACAGGCAAATTAAACTCAAGCAACAGCTTTTTAATCCTTTCGCATTCTTGTAAATCTAACAAGCCCAAACGAAGCGCTAAAACATTTGCCATATGCATTCCCATAGCAACAGCTTCTCCGTGTAGATACTTTTTATAACCTGTTTGGTTTTCAATTACATGTGCAAAAGTGTGACCGTAATTTAAAAGCATTCTTAGCCCATTTTCTTTCTCATCTTGCGAAACTACATTGGCTTTTAATTCGATGCTTTTTTGAATAATCTGAGCTAAAATATCATCTTCTAAGCTTCCGTTTAAAAATCTTTTTTTATCTAAATTTTCTAAAAAATCTAACATCTTATCATCAAATACCGCCGCCATTTTAATAAATTCAGCCATACCCGCAGCTAGTTCTCTTGAAGGTAAAGTTTTTAAAAAATCACTTTCGCAATAAACCGCTTTTGGTTGATAAAAACTTCCTATAAGATTTTTTCCAAAGCGATTATTCACACCTGTTTTACCTCCCACACTCGCATCTACACATGCTAGTAAAGTTGTGGGGATATTGATAAATTCTATCCCTCTTTGATAAATACTTGCTACAAAACCACCCATGTCAGAAACTACACCGCCACCAAAACTTATCAATATGCTTTTTCTATCTAGTTGATAATGGCACATTTGATCTATAATATACTCGATAGTTTGTAAGTTTTTGTACTCTTCTCCATCTTGAATTTTAATTACAAAAAGCTCTTTAGCTTGAATTTTCTCTAAAAGTATATCAAGGTGAAGTTTTGCCACTAAATCATTGGTTAAAACCACTACTTTAGTATCAAATTTTAGCTGTTTAAGCTCATTAATATATACATTATAACTTATCTTTTCACCTAAATTTACTCTAATTTGCATGCTATTCTCACAATGATGGTATAAATAATTGATAATTTTTATTCATCTTATAATATATCGTATTTAAATCTGTTTTTAAAATTTTATTAAAATTATTTCCTAAAATTTTTTCATTAAACGGTACAAAATGCAATACATTCTGCTTGTAGGAAAATTTATTAATAGGGTTGTGTTCTTTTTCTTCCACTAAAAGCAATTTTTCATCATGTAACTTTGAAAGACTTTCAAAATACTGATGATATTCAAAAATTTCTGCTTTGTTTAGTTTTAACGCATAATAATATAAAGAAAGTCCAAGTTGAATTTGCTTATTAAAATCAAGCATAATCGAAGCAATCCCTTCCACATCTTCAAAATTAGAACTCAAAACCACTGAAGATTTAAGATCTGCAAAATCTCCTTTTCCTGCTTTTAACACAGGAATTTTTAAACCAAAAAGAAAGCTTTTTTCTTTTTCAAAGAGATAATCTTCTATCACAAGTAAACCTATGTTGGTATTTTCTACAAATGTTTTAATATTTTTAATATTAGTATTTTCATGATCAAATATCACTTCAATACTATTTTTATGTAAAGCTTTAAGCTTATAATACATAGGAGTTAAAGTAGGATTGATGATTTTAAAATAAAGTTTTTTACTATTAATTCTAGTATGCAAAAGCAAACTAGTAAAAATAAGCTTCTCTATGGCAAATTCGCTCATTTTTTTCATATCAATAAAACAAAGTATATTATCACCAAATGGAGATGGAAAACGCCCAAGACTTGTTTTGACATTTGTAAAAACACTTTGCAAAACCTTAGGATCGCCTACGATTAAAATGCTATCATTTGGCATCAAAATCAACCCCGGTCTTGCTAGTATAAATTCGTTATTTCTATACACCATTACAATTTTAAAGCGTTTTTGACTAATCGAACTAATATGCCTATAAGCAAAACTTGACCCTGCAGGAATTCTCACCTCCATAATCTCACCTTGTCCAAGTCCTATAAACTGCGCCATGGAAGGCATGTTATCTAAACAACCTGCAAGTCTTATGCTTAAAGTATCATAAACATTAATCACTTCGCAAAAATTATCATCAATTTGTGTATTCCACAAATCCATAATCACAATATTTAATCTTGGTTGTAGTTTTCTTAAATTTTTATAACAAGCCAACATATCTGCTTCTTCTTGCATATAAATAATAGCTTGATGAAAATCTTCTTTGAATAAATTCTCCAACTTAATTAAACTCGTAGGATCAAACTTAAAAAAAGATATTTGTTCATTTTCTAAGTCTAAATCTACTGTTTCATCATTATAATACACAACACACAAATTCTCTTTAAAGGTCTTATTGCTATGAATTTTTCTTAAAAAATCTTTCGCAAAAAGTCCATCAGCTAACAATAAAATCTTATTCATACAACCCTCTAATTTTTAAAATATAATTATAGCAAATTTAAAAAGCTCATAAAAATTTATATTAAAATGTTTTTACTACAAAAAAATACTAATATTCTTTTAATAAATTTTATTGTAGAATCGTTAAAGTTTAATTTAGCAATTTTCAAAAAAACTAAGGAATATTTACATGAAAAATTACAACATTTTATCAAAGCGTAAATCGGCTCTAGTTTTAAGTATGGTATTGGTAAATAATATTTATGCAATTGATCTTTGCTTTGCAAACGGTATTATTGATATTAATCAAAAATGCACCTCTACCATAAAACCCAACGATCATCAAAAAATCATTATTGGGATCAATGGAAGCATAGAGATTGATAAACGCAACAGCGATGCCATCACCATTAACAAAAAAACTGGTGTTAGTATAGAAAATAACTCTAAAATACTCTCAAGCAACAAAAATGGTATCAGTATCAACAATTCTAATGTTACGAATATCGACAACAAACACAATGGTTTCATCAATGGAAGAGAAGATGGTATAGAAATTTCTAATAGTTCAACAGTAAACAACATCAACAACAATGGTACCATTAAAGGCAATAAAGAAGTGGCCATTGATATCACCCATAATTCAAAAGTTGATACCATTAATAATCATGGATTAATTCATGGTGGTAAATATGGTATAGATGTTACTAACAATTCTAGCGTAGGTTCTATTTATAATCATGGCAATATAAAAGGCAAACACGCAGGTATAGAGGTACACAGCAACAGTACAGTTGATAACATTCATAACCATGGAAACATTCAAGCCATGAAAGGTATTAAATTATATAGAAAAAATTCTCAAATAAATACTATTATCAACTATAAAAATGCAAACATTATTACAAATGAAGTAGGTATTGAACTACAAGAAAATACTAAAATTAATTATCTTAATAATCAAGGAAAAATACAAGGTGCAAATGGTATCAAGGTTTCTGATGAGTCTCACCTTGGAAGCTTGGTTAATTCAGGGCAGATTATAGGAACAGGCATATATCAAGGTCCATGGTTTGCTCACTCTGGCATTGAAATCTCTGGACACTCTGCAAAAATAGATAGCATAATCAATCAAGCAAATGGGATTATAAAAGGAACTAAAGGCATATACATCCATGGTGGAAGTATTGGTCAAATTAGTAATAATGGAATTATACAAGGAACAACAGAAGCAGGTATAGGCTTATATAGTGATTTTTACTACACTAATTCAAGTATCAATACCATTGATAATACAGGTGAAATTAGCTCTATACGAAACAGTGCTATTGTCGTAAACACTGGCGCTAGCATAGATAATATCCACAACAAAGGAAATATTCACGGTGCTAAAGATGGTATAGAATTAAAGTTTAATAAGGACTCTACAAACAATCTTAAAACTAGTATAAAATCGATCCAAAATGAAAATCTTATCTATGGAAAAAACAACGGGATCAACATTGCAAGCAATGGCAACGGATCTGATCAATTTAATATCGAAAATATCATTAATAGTGGAAATATCATAGGCGAAAATGCCAATGGTATCTATCTTCAAAAAAGTAAAGATGAAAGCAAACCAACAGCGATCAAAGGTATCATACTTAAGGGTGATTCACTCATCCAAGGTGGCCAAAATGGTATCAATAACGAATCAATCATAGGTGATAAAAACAACAAAACAACTAGTATTGATCTACAAAGTGGTTCTATACAAGGCATAAAGCACTCTGGTATATTAAATAACGGTCAAATATATGGCAACATCTCCTTAGGTGCTAATGCATCTATCCTAGGTAAAAAATATGGTATTTTTAACAACGACCTAATTGATGGTAATATCTCCAACCAAGGTGTAATATCAGGAGAGCAATCTGGAATTTATAACAACTCTACTATCAATGGAAGTATTTTCAACTCAAATCAAGAAGCAATGATCTCTGCAATACACAACAACGAAAAAGCCTCCTTAGAATCTATAGAAAATCAAGGCACAATCTATCTAGCATACAATGAAGGAACCATCAAAGGGCATATCAAAAACGATGGTTTTATAGATACGATTCATAATATAGGCTCTATCAAAGGAAACATTCAAAATAATACAAAAATAACCAATATCATCAATGATGGTATAATCGAAAAAGATATCAATCTAGGTAAAAACTCTCACACGCAAAATATTATCAACAATGGAACTATTAAAGAAGGTATTTCTATACAAGAACAAGGCAAGGTTGATTACTTAGCAAACACAGGATATATCAAAAATATCAAAAGCAAAGGGGACATCCAAGAATTTGTAAATACAGGTACGATTGAAAGTGATTTTAGTATTGATGGAGATATGAACACTCTTGTAAATAGTGGAAGTATTAAATCTATCACAAGCAAAGGGGATATTCAAGAATTTGTAAATACAGGTACGATTGAAAATGATTTTAGTATTGATGGAAACATGGTTTCTTTTGCAAATACAGGAAATATAAACTCTGTTACAAGCAAAGGAAATATTAAAGATTTTACCAACACCGGTACGATTAAAAATGATTTTAGTATTAATGGAGATATGAACACTCTTGTAAATAGTGGAAGTATTAAATCTATCACAAGCAAAGGTGATATCCAAGAATTTGTAAATACAGGTACAATTTTAACAAGCATTAACAATGAGGGCGGAAGTATCAACATTATCAACCATGGTAATATCAAAGGTGGTATTATTAATAAAGAAGGTACAGTAAATATCAACAACTTCACCCCGACCCCAACAAATAGCCATAAAGGTTTTAATGGAAATTTAGGTAAAACTAACGGCTATCATATCAAAAATGAAAAAGGTGCAACTACCAATATCAAAGGTTGGTTTTTTGACAACACAGAGTATACTACAAATGAAGAAAGAAAAGAAAACTCCATTATCGTTGATGGGGATATTAATGGAATTCGTGTAGAAAAAGTTGTTGTCTCCACAACCAAAGTTAATGTGGTGTATGATTCTAACACCTTTGTTGCAGATAAAGACGGAAAAGCCATAGGCGATCGGGTTAACAACGGACAAGGTATTACCATTAATAACCTCGAAGATATTACAGGGCTTTTTGATTTTGTTCGCACTGGAAATAGAGGACAATACAAAGTCAAGGTAAACAATAATGAAACATCAGGTAAAACCTTAATAAAATCATCTATCTACTCTGCAAGATTAAGAGCGATTAATATCTCAAATATGTTAAAAGATATCAATGGTAAAACATTTGGAACAGATTTTAGCCAAGTAGATAATATGAATAACTCAAAACACAACGAAAGTTATGGTAATAATGCTGATTTGATCAACGAACTTGATCAAACTTTTCTAACACACAAAAACTACGATAGCGAGTATTTTACCTTTGCCATTCCTTATCATAGCTACTCAACCATCAACATAAGCCCAAGTCTAGGTAAAATCAAAAACCACACTAGTGGTATTTTAGCAGGGGTTCAAAAAAAATTATCAAGCGATGATGGTATACTAGGTGTATATCTTGGATATGAGGGCGCAGATAGAGTTCAAAGTATGCAAAGACTTAGTTTTGATGATACAACTTATTATGGTGGTTTAAGCTATTATAATATTTTTGCGCGAGATGGTATTAAAGAATTTTTTATAAGCGCTGGAACTAAATTTGACTACACTCAAATTGATATCGATAAAAAATACAAACTACTACCCGAATCAGCAAAATCAAACTCTAAATCATTTAGCTATGGTGGTGATATCAAAATAGGCGTTAACCTTTATGATACAGCAAACATTTCAATGCTTTCACCTGAGATTGGTTTAAATTATCAAGGTATGAGTTTTAAAAATTTCTCTATAAGACATATCAACGGATTAAAAGAGCATTATTACGCATCGCAAGTTAATTTTTTAGATACCACAATGGCAGTAAAATGGCAAAAGCCATGGAGTGATAAAGTACGCTCAACCATTTCAGTAGGTGGATTGATCAACCTTTACAATGATGCTGATAACACTACTATACAACTAGCAGATTACAAAAACGAAGAAGACATTTCCACGGCAAAATGGTTTGCCTATACTCAAGTTGGACTTTCTTATGCAATAGCAAACAATATCGACTTATCGTTAAATTATGGTGGCGTTTTCAATACCCGAACAAGATCACATGCTGTTTATTTAAAAGCAGGCTTATGGTGGTAAAATCTTATAGTGCTATAAAGCACTATAAGATCTACTCTTTAAAATTTTAAAAACCAATACCATACTCACAAAACTTACTAGCATCACAAAAATCATATAAACAAACATATATTCTTTATAAATAGCATTGATCAATAAAGGTGTAACAAACCCAAACAATGCATATGAGATATTATACGCAAAAGAAAGTCCACTTGATCTTACTTCTACATTAAAAATTTGGGTCATAAAAATAGGAGCAAAACTTATAATACCTTGCGCAAAACAAGCCAATAAGTAAAAATATATAAAATCATCATTATAAAAACTAAATAAAAATCCAAACAATCCCAAGGCAATACTAAAAACTATACAAGTTTTAAAAGCACCAAAAATATCACTTAAAAAACCTTGCACCAAAGCACCAAAAATCACCGCAAGAATGGCAAAATTTTGATAATACAATGCAGTATTTTTACTTATATTTAATAAACCTTCAAAATACTGAGGCAATATCATTAAAGTTGCCACCCCACTTGTCAATACAATAGTTTCAAGCATACAAACTAACATACTCAACTTGTGAGTTTTTATCGCATTTTTAAGTGGGAATTTCAAAAGTGTTTTAGATTGTTTGATTTTTTGAAATTCTGGAGTTTCGCTTAATTTATTTCTTAAAAATAAACTCAAAATTCCAAAAAATCCTCCAATAATAAAAGGAATTCTCCAAGCATAAGCTTCTACCTCTTCTTGAGTAAAAAATTCATACACCATCAAAGTGGCTAAATTTCCAAGCAACAAACCTAAAGTTAAAGTCGCTGAAATAAACCCAAGAGCTAAGCCTATTCTTTTTTTACTTACAAACTCGCTCACAAAAATCCATGCTCCACTTACTTCAGCACCAATGGCTAATCCCTGAGAAATTCGTATCGCAAAAAGACAAAAAGTAGCAAACAAACCTATGCTTTCATATGTTGGCAAAAACGCTAAAATAAAACTAGGTATCACCATCAAAAGCATACTGATGTAAAAAACATTTTTACGACCTTTAGTATCTGCAAAATGTGCCATTATAACAGCTCCAAAAGGTCTAGCTAAGTATCCTGCTCCAAAAGCAATATAAGTATTCACCAAAGGCCAAAAATCATCATTTTGAGGAAAGAAGATTTTTGCAAAAATATTTGCAAAAAAAACAAAAAGCACGAAGTCATAAAATTCTAAAATACCACCTAAAGATGCATAGATGGTATTTTTAAAAGATTTTTGCATTCTCAAATTTTGCCACCTTCGATCACAACATCATCAGCTTTAACATCATCACTAAAGAAAGCTTTTAAAGTCTCATCATATGCTTTGTGGAAAAATTGTTCACTTTCTAATTTAATAATCAAATCATTAATAAAATTAAGCATTTGCATATCGCCTTTTTTTACAGCAGGAGCTATTACATCATGATTTCCAAGTTCTTTAATCACTACTTCAAAGTTTGGATTTTCTTTTGCCCACGCAAAAAGCAATGCGTTATCATGGCTTAATGCATCACCTCTTTTTCCAATCAAAGCTGCAAAAGTTTCTGTATTTTGATCAAATTTAATGGTTTTAATTTCTGGCATATTTTTTGTAAAATACGCATCTGCTGTAGTACCTTTGTTGATGATTAAAGTTTTGTTTTTTAAATCATCTACGGTTTTAATATCTGAATTTTTAGGAGCTACAACTCCAAGTGCTACTTTCATATAAGGTAAAGCAAAATCCACCACCGCTTCTCTTTCTGGGGTTTTAGTGAAATTTGCTAAAATCACATCAACCTTATTAGACTCTAAAAACTCTACTCTATTAGCCGCTTCAACCAAAACAAATTGAACTTTAGACTCATCTCCTAAAAGTTCCTTAGCAATACGCTTTGCAAAATACACATCATAACCTTGATTTTTACCTTGTGCATCTAAGTAACCAAAAGGAGGTTTATCTCCAAATACACCTATGCGGATCACACCTTGTTCTTTGATTTTTTCTATCGTGTTTTCATTAGAATTAGATTTTGAACATGCACTTAATATAAGCGCCATAAAAAACGATAAGAGAAAAATTTTCTTCATATTTTTATCCTTATATTTAAATTTGATTTTTGAAACCTTATATTATTTTTCTAAATATTTTTTTAAAAAAATAAAATCAACGATGAAAATCAAACAAATTGAGAAATTTCTTCGCACGATCTGTTTTAGGATTTTCAAAAAATTCCTTCGGATCTGAAATTTCGACTATCTTTCCCTCATCCATAAAAACTATCTTATCAGCAACAGCTTTTGCAAAACCCATTTCATGTGTTACTATCAACATAGTCATACCTTCTTTTGCTAAATTTAAGATCACATCTAAGACTTCACGTACAATCTCGGGGTCAAGTGCTGCTGTTACTTCATCAAAAAGCATGATTTCAGGATTCATACAAAGGCTTCTAACGATAGCTATACGTTGTTTTTGTCCACCACTCAACTCTTTAGGATAAGCCTTTAGTTTATGCAAAAGCCCTACTCTTTCAAGCCAATACTTTGCCTCTTCCAACACCTCTTCTTTTTTTCGTTTTTGCACCTTTAAAGGACCCAAGAGTATATTTTGCTCTACATTTAAATGGTCAAAAAGTTCATATGATTGAAATACCATGCCTATTTTTTGGCGAATTTGCGTCCACTTTTTATAGTTTTTATCAATCTTTTCATTATCTACAAAAATAGCTCCATCTGCCATTTCTTCTAAACCATTAATACATCTTAAAAGTGTGGATTTTCCACAACCACTTGGACCAAGTATCACTACTACTTCTTTTTGTTTTACTTCTAAGTTAATATCTTTTAAAACATGATGATCTTCATAATATTTTTGCAAATTTTGTATTTTTAAAAAACTCATATTAACTCCATTTTTTCTCTAAATACTTCGAATAAACCGACAAAGGGTAACATAATATAAAATAAATCAATAAAATCAAACCATAAATCACAAAAGCTGCATAAGAATTTTGAAATAAATTTAATTCTATTACTTGTTGACCAACCTTAATAAGCTCTATACCACCGATTAAATAAATCACTGAAGTACTTTTAATAATTCTTGTAAAAAGATTAATACTCATTGGCAACAATCTTCTTAGTGACAAAGGTATAACAATAAAAAGATAAACTTCAAATTTATTAAAACCCAATGAAAGTCCTGATTCATACTGATGTTTTGGTATACTTGCTAATGATGATCTCACTAAGTCCATCATCTCAAACACACCCCAAATACTAAAAACAATAATACTCGAACCCACCGCACTCAAATGCCAACCAAACCATTTAGCTAAACCAAAATGTACGATAAAAAGCCAAACAATCAAAGGCATAATACGTACAAACTCGAGCATAAAACGACAAAATACATAAAGAAATTTATTTTTTGAATGCATTAAAATTCCAAAAAATAAACCACCTAACAAAGAGATCAAAACACTTACAATAGAAAGCTCAAGCGTAACCCTTAAACCCTGTGCTAATCTAAAAAAGGTATCTTGGTTTAAAATTTCAAACATAACTCAACCTTTTTTCTATGCGGTTTAACACTAACGATATAGGCAAAATCAAAATCAAATAACAAAGCACTAAAGCAAACAAAGCCTCATTACTTTTATAATAAAGCCCTATAAGATCCTTAGCCACATACACCAAATCCGCTAAAGCGATAATACTTACAACCGATGTTTCTTTCAGTAAAAAAATGATATTTGCACTAATGCTTGGCATGGCTATCCCTAAAGCTTGTGGCATGATCACATAGCGAAAATTTTGCCATTGGCTTAAACCTAAAGAAAGTCCTGATTCATACTGTTGTTTTTTTACCGCTTCCATACCCGCTCTTAAACTTTCAGCCATATAAGAACCACCCAAAAAGCTAAGTCCTATAACAGCACACGCAAAAGAACTAAGTTGAATTCCCAATTCAGGTAAGGCATAATACAAAAAGAAAAGTTGGATCAATAAAGGTGTATTTCTTGAAAACTCGATATAAAATTTACAAATATAATTTAAAAAAGAAAATTTAAAATAATTCACTCCCACGCAAAACAAACCCACTAAAAATGAGAAAAACACCCCATAAATAGCAAGTTTTAAAGTTAGCCAAGAAGCTTGTATAAACATAGGGCTAAACTTGATTAAAAAATCAAAATCCATAAAACCTTCCATATTTTAAATATATTATTGTAACAAATAAGACTTAAAAAGACTTAATTAATTTTTGCATTTTTTCTTTATTCAAAATTGATATTTTACCTTTATTTGTACAAATTAACTCATTTTGTTTTAATTCTTTTAAAAATCTCGATAAAGATTCTGGGGGTAAATTTAACATCACGGCAATTTCTTTTTGCTTTAGATATTGCAGCTTTTCTTCATTTTCTAGTAAAAAACTAATCAATCTTGTTTTCAAATCCAAAGATTTTTGTCGGATAAAATTTTCTAGAATGCGAATTTTTCCAATCAATGAAGTTAAAAGCAAAAAACTAAATTCACCATTTTCTAAACACATTTTTTTAAATTCATTAAAATCAAACACACAAAGTTCACAATCTTGCTCACAAATAGCATTCGCTGGGTAGTCAATCCCTTCAAACACAGGCATTTCTGCTATAAAATTTACCGGGGTTAAAGTATGCAAGGTTAATTCAAAGCCTTTTGTATTGACTTTATATATACGAACTTTACCACTCAATAAAATATAAATTTTATTTGCTTTTTCACCTTGAAAAAATAAAATATTTCCTTTTTTTAAAAACTCTTTCTTTCCTTTTGAAATCAAAATTTCAAAATGCTTATCCATTTTCCACTTCCATATTTTTTATGCTTTCTTTTGCTTTAACAACAAGCTCCTCATCATCTGCAAAATCAAAAAATTTAAAATGATTACCATGTTGTACTCTACCATCTAGCAAATCCCCGCTTAAACGATTATGTAAGTCAAGTTCGGCTATTTTAAATCCATCTAAAGTTTTAGCAAATTCAAGCAAACGAGGTGGGATTTGTTTTTGTTTAGTATATAAATAACAAAAACTCTCAAGCCCTACTCTACCAACTCTTCCTCTAAGTTGATGTAAAGTTGCAAGCCCTAGTCTTTCAGCTCCAACGATCACAATCACACTTAGTCTTGGTAAAGAAATTCCCACCTCCACGACAGTTGTAGAAAGTAAAATCGTACCTTTTTCTCTAAATTCTTGCAAAATTTGATCTTTATTTTTATCTTTTCCATGCGTAACATAAACATTTTTATATTTGTTTATCCAGTACCCCTGTGCTTGTTCTAATGAGAGATAGTCAATATTTTCACTTTCGCTTACTAAAGGATAAATAATAATCACTTGATGATTTTTTGCTAACTCATTACCAATTTTTTTCAATAAATATTTAAAGTCCTTATCTTGGATACAAAAGGTTTTAATATCCTTTTTAAAGGGCATCTGTTTAATAAAACTAAAATTAACAAGTTCACTTTGTATCATCGACAAGGTTCTTGGTATCGGCGTGGCCGAAAACTGTACAATATGCGGAGTATGATAAGAATTTTTACTCAATTCGCTTATTTTTTGTCTTTGATTTGATCCAAAGCGATGTTGTTCATCTATCATGATCAACACTGCTTCTAATTCTTCTTGATGAATTAATGCATGTGTGCCTATGATAAAATGAGCTTGTTCTTTTTGTCTTAGAAGATCTTTGTCTTTTTTGCCCCCTTTTAAAAGCAAAATATTGACAAAATCAGGCAAAAGTCTTTTTGCCTCATGATAAATTTGCTCAGCTAATATACTAGTTGGAGCCATTAAAATAGCTTTTTTGGGATAAACTAGTAAACTTGCTGCAAGTATAACCAAAGTCTTACCACAACCCACATCACCCATCACCACACGTCTTTTAGCCAATTCACTTTGTAAGTCTTTTTTAATATCTTCTATTGCCAAAAGCTGATCATTGGTGGGTGTAAATTCCAAACTATCAAGCCAAGAATTAATATCAAAAAGTTTTATCTTGTATGCTTTTTGATCAATTTTCTTACCCTTTAAGCGCCTTAAATGGTTAAAAATTTCAATATATTTTAAGTCTTTAACAATAAGATCAAAATTTTCATAACACTTTAAGTCTTCATAATGATGCAAATTTAAAAGCAAATTAATGTATTTTTGCTCCAAATTTAATGCTTTTAAATTTGCTTCATTGACGTATTTTAAAATAAGCTTTTTGATACTTTCATCTTTTACATTACTAATTTGATATTTAGGGACTATTTGACCTATTTTTTTTACTATTTTTGGGTTGATGAACTGCCAAATTCCATTAAAAAAATTCATCTTTGCATGAATACAAACCAAAACATTATGCTTAAAAATTTTAAAATGCCATTGATTAGGATGAAAGATCACGATATTTGCTTTAATACCCCATTCTAGACATTCACAAAGCATAAAAAGTTGAGAGTGATGATTTTGCGTGCTGATGATTTTAACATTTTGAGTACAAAAGCTTTCTTTTGGGTGTTGCGAAATTCTAAAATCATCAAATTTTTTCGGCAAAATCAAAGCCAAGTCAATACAGTTTTTAACACCCAAAAGATGAAGTAGTTTTAAGTCCTTTTCTTCAACTTTCATTTTCTATACTTGCAAAGCTCACTTTTGTAATTTCACTATGTGATTGGATAAAATTATTTAGCTCTTCCAAACTTGTATTTTTGATTTTTTGTACTTCTTCTTTTAAATTTCCAAGCTTTAAGCCATGTAAATATTCATTTAGCATGATGTCCAATCTTTTTGCCAAGCTTTCATATCTTAAAGGCATAGAACCTACTAAAAACTGCTTTGCTAGTTGAAATTCTTTTTCTTCTACACCATTTTGCACAAAGGTTTTAAAGATTTCCTTTACTAAAGCTTTAGCTTCTTCAGCGCTTTCATTTTTAGTTTGTAAATATCCAAAAATTCTACTATAGTTTAAATTCACATCAAGCATTGCATAAGCAGAATACGCCAAACCTCGTTTTACCCGCACTTCCTCCATCAAACGCGAGCCAAACCCACCTTGACCTAAAATAAACAAAGCAAGTTTTGCTAGATACATTTTCTCATCGCTAATTTGCATATTAAATGGGGAGCAAAAATATATATAAGCTTGTTCTGTGCTTTTTTGCTCGCTTACTTCGATAATATTTTCATTAAGCATAAATTGTTTATTGGTGTTAGGGGTGTTTCTTGCTAAAATTTGACCTATCTTTTCAGTCTTGGATTTTACTTCATCTTCTTTGATATCTCCACCAAAAACAAATAAAACATTATCAAGTACTAAATTTTCACTCATAAATTCTTGTAGTTCTTCTAAAGTGATTTTTTCTATACTTTCTTTTGTTCCATCAAGTCCACTTTCAAAAATCTCATCTTTGAAAACATTTTTATTCAAAAGCCTTTTGGCTTGATAATCATAATCAGTATTTAAACTCGCAAGTTCTCCTAAAGCAAGCGTTTTTAGTCTTTGTAAAATTTTTTCTTCAAAACGTACATTTAAAAGCAATTCTTGCAATTTCTCTACTGCAAATTCAAAATGCTCTTTTAAACATTTAATACTGATTTGAAAATGCTCAAAACTAGCCTTAGCATAAAGTTCTATGGCACGGTATTCTAAACTTTTAAAAAACTCATCATTACTACCTTCGTTAAAAAGTCTAGCAAGCATACTCGCACAACCTCTATGGTGCTTTTCTGCTATTTTTCCACTGTTTTTAAAAATAAGTTTAAAAAATACTACAGGAAGTTCGTTTTCATACTCATATATTATGTCTATTTTAGTATCATTGAAGTCTAATTTTAACATTAAAACCTTTCTAAAACATTATAAGCTGTGTCGCGTTTGGCAGGAATTTCTCCTATATCTTTGATAAGTTCTATCATTTGTTCTTGGTTCATTCTGTATTTAGCACCAGCTGCAGCTACGACATTTTCCTCCATCATAGTAGAACCTAAATCATTTGCACCAAACTGCAAAGCGAGTTGACCTATCAAAGAACCTTGTGTCACCCAAGAACTTTGTAAATTTTTAAAATTATCCAAGTAAAGTCTTGCTAAAGCTAGCAACCTCAAATACCTATTGGAACTTTGCTTAATGATTTCAGGGTGCTTTTTAATTAAAGGGGTGTTTTCACTTTGAAACGACCATAAAATAAATGCCCTAAATCCATTTGTTTTATCTTGTAAGGTTCTTAAATGATCAAAATGTTCGATAATCTCCTCATCAGTTTCCACCGTACCAAACATCATCGTTGCGGTGCTTTTCATGCCTATATTATGTGCACTCTCATGCACTTTAAGCCAAGTTGCAGTATCGCATTTATGTGGTGCGATGATATCCCTTACTCTATCGCTTAAGACTTCAGCACCCGCTCCAGGTATAGAAAAAAGTCCTTTAGCTTGCAGTCTTTTCAATACTTCTTCGATAGAAATTTTAGACACTTTTGCTATATAAGCTATCTCAACTGCAGAAAAACCATGTACTGTGATTGTAGGATAATGACTTTTTATATAAGAAAGCAAGTCTTCATACCATTCTATTTTAAGTTTTGGGTGTACTCCACCTTGAAATAAAATTTGCGTACCGCCTATGGCTTGTAGTTCTTCGATTTTTTGCCCTATTTCTTCGTATTTTAAAATATAAGAATCATCATCTTTTTCTTTTCTACAAAAAGCACAAAAATCACAGTCGATACAACAAATATTTGTATAATTTATATTTCTATCCACTACAAAAGTAGTGATCTTATCAGGGTGTAATTGTAATTTTTTCTCATATGCCATAGCACCTAGTTCATACAAAGGTGCATTTTGAAGCAAATCTAAAGCTTCTTCTTTGCTTAATCTACTCATTTTCAAACCTTTTTTATAAAAAAACTATTATATCATTTAAATGTAAAATAATCTTAAAAACGATATAATCAAACCCTTTAAATTTCATATATTCACAGGATTATCATGACTTATAGAGCCTTATTTAAAAACAATAAAACATTTCGATATTTAGCCATGGTGCAATTTATAAGTTATTTTGGTGCGTGGTTTTCTCAAGTTGGTGTTTTTACGCTTTTAACCAAAGAATTACAAGCACCTGCAAGCATTATTAGTTTTTCGGCGATTTTTGTATTTTTACCCTCAATTATTCTTGCACCAATTAATGGAATCATCGTAGATAGATTTAAACCTAAAAATCTATTACTAACGATGATTAGTATCGAAATGCTTTCAATTTTTATGCTGATTTTTGTTAATTCTTTAGCAATGCTTTGGCTTTTATATCTACTTACCTTTATACGTATGGCAGTAGCAAGCATGTATTTTCAAACTGAGATGTCAGTCTTGCCTAAAATTCTAACTCCACAGGAATTAAAACTTGGCAACGAACTTCATAGTATCATATGGGCTGTATCTTATGCTTTGGGTATGGGAGCAGCTGGGCTTTTTATAGATACTTTTGGTGTAAAACCCGCATTTATCGCGGACTCTTTAATGTTGTGTTGTGCGATTTTCATACTTAAAACTTTAATTTTACCTGATGAAAAAAATACCACACAAAACAACCCTTTTATTCTTATTAAAGAAGGTTTGGTATATGTCTTTACTCATAAAAAAATCATTCACTTAATCTTACTTCACGGTATTGTAGGTATTACTGCCTATGATGTTTTAATCACACTCTTAGCCGAATACGAATACGCCAAAATCATCTCCATACCTTTAGCCATAGGAATTTCAAATGCCATTAGAGCAGTATCCTTACTTATAGGTCCTTATATTTTAAGTTCATTTATCAACAAAAATACTTTGGTATATTTATATCTTGCACAAGGTATTGGCATTATGTTTTGGGCTTGCTTGCAGTTTAATTTTTACCTTGCATTTATTGGTTTAGCTATGGCAGGTTTTTGTACTTCATCTTTATGGAGTTACACTTATACGCTTTTACAAAATGACTGCGACAAAAGATACTATGGTAGAGTGATCGCTTATAATGACATGGTGTATTTAACCTTTAGCGCAATTATTGCTTTTTCAACTGGACATTTGTTTGAATTTTATGGAGTAAAACTAAGCCATTTTACTTTTGGCTTAGGTGTGTGCTTTATATTAGCAGCGGGATATTGGTGGTGGTTTAATAAAAAATATAATTAATCCACCTTAGAGTAATAAACCCCACCCGCTGAAAAGTTTTTATTAAAATAAGCTGTTTCAGGCACAAGATCTGATTTACCAGGGTAAATTCTACCCTCTTTATTCAAGATCCTATGAAAACGCTCCATTAGTCTTATTTTAAAATCTTGATCGAAATATATCATCATGTTTCTTGAAAAAATCACATCAAATTTTCCAAGCTTAAACAAAGAATCATCAAAAACATTACAAAGTTCAAAACGACATCTACAAGCCAAAGTTTCCTTTTTTAAATGATACATTTTATCTTTTACATCAAAATAGCGTGTTTTTTGCACCGCGTTTAATCTAGCAACCGAACGTTCTGAATAAATCATTTCATTGCACTTATCGATCATTTTTTTATTAATGTCTATACCAAAGATATTCATACCCTTGACAAAATTTTCACTAGCTAAGATCGCCAAAGAATACACCTCTTCACCACTAGAACACGGAGCACAAAGTACATTAACTGGACGATCAAGAGATTTAATGTAAAAAATAACATCTTTTAGCTGTTCTAATTCTCTGAAAAAATAAGTCTCGCAAACTGTGATAAAATCCATAGTTTCTTGTTTTAAATTTCTTTGAAACTGAACTTTTTCATTTAATTCACTAAGACTGTTTAAGCCCAATTCTTGTAAAAATTTAGGAAGCTTGATGAGTAAAATATCTCTTTTAGTGTTTAAATTATTTCCACTTATTTGTTCTACAATTTTCACAAAATCATGCAATTCGTTTTCTGTAATTTTTACCATGTTTTTATCCTATGATTTTATAAAATTCATTATTTCTTTTTTAAGCTCGATTAAACTCATCGGCTTTAAATTTGGGTTAGTATCCCTAGCTTTTTTAGGCATACCATACACTATAGAATCTGCTTCATTTTCACATAAACATCTCACACCAACCTTATAAAGTTCAAACAAGGACTTAGCACCATCATCACCCATTCCTGTCATCACTAAAGCTAGAATTTTATGATATTTGCAAAGATTTACAGCTGAATGAAATAAAACATCTATACCAGGATTAAAACTACTAATTTGCTCTGTAGTATTTAAAACCAAAGTATTATTGCCACTTAAAACCATATTTCTTTGACAAATATAAATTTTGTTTTTAAGAATTTCCTTATCCGATGGTATGATGACTTCGCTTACTGCTTCTTTGTTAAACTGATTTACAAAAGAAGGAATAAAAGCTGGATTCATATGTTGAGCAATCACCACCGCACAGTCTTTTAGCTCTATATCATTGAGTAAAAACTTGAGTTGACTAGGACCGCCCGTTGAAGAACCAATCAATATAAGCTTCATTTTCTACCTTAAATAATTATTGTTATTATATCAAATAAATATTTGAAATTGTCACAAAAATAATTATATACAAGAAAGAAAAATTTTAATTAAATATGATAAAATAAATACTTTAAAAATTCTAATTGATAAAGTGAATGTTAAATGTTGAGAGAAAAAATTTACATTGCAAGTGATCATGCTGGTTTTGCGCTAAAACAAGAAATCACAAAATTTTTACAAGAAAAAAATATCATTTTTGAAGACTTAGGCCCTTTTTGTGATGATCGTTGTGATTATCCTGATTATGCGCACTTACTCAGCTCTAAAATCGATGAAAAAAGTTTTGGTATTTTAGTTTGTGGCTCAGGGATTGGAATGAGTATAGCAGCTAATCGCCATAAAAATATACGCTGTGCTTTATGTAATGAGCCACTAAGCGCTAAACTTTCAAGAGAACATAATGACGCAAATGTTTTAGCGCTTGGAGCAAGATTAAGCGGTGTAGATATGGCTTTTGAGATTATTTCAAATTTTCTTAACACTCCATTTAGTGGCGGAAGACACTGCGTAAGAATTAGCAAAATAGAGGAAAATCTATGATACTCAGTTGGCTTGTATTAACTGTATTAATTTGTGTTAGTATTTATATGACAATCATGCTACTTTATTATAAAACCTTACTACATAAAGAAAAAGTAGCAAAAGAATTTATAAAAAACAACCTAGATGATACTGAAATCGTTATTAGAAAATTACAAGTGCAATTACAAAGAAGTTTGGGAAATATCGATATCTTAACCGAAGAGTTAAACAAAAGCAAAGCAGACTTAACTTCTCTTAGAACAAGAAATTCACAGTATCGTATCGAAAATGAAAAACTAAGACAAAGAATCAAAGAATTAGAAGCGAAGATAGAGGCATTATTATGATGAACGAACAAGATAAACAGTATTTATTAAATAGCATTAGAGCTATAAAAGACTTCCCAAAAAAAGGAATTGTTTTTAGAGATATCACGACTTTATTAAACAATAAAGAAGCATTTGCGTTTTTAATGGATCATTTGGTGGAAAAATACCAAAACGCAAATCTTGATTATATTGTTGGTATAGAAAGTAGAGGTTTTATTTTTGGAGCTGCATTAAGCGCAAGATTAAAACTACCTTTTGTGCCTATTAGAAAACCAGGGAAACTTCCATCAAAATGCATACAAGAATCATATAGTCTAGAATATGGTAACGATACCATAGAAATCCATGTTGATGCTTTTAACAATACAAATGCAAAAGTTTTACTTATAGACGATCTTATTGCTACAGGTGGGACAGCAATCGCAGCTGTTAAACTCATAGAAAAACTCAATGCAAAATGTGCAGAGGCTTGTTTTTTACTAGAATTAAAAGATCTTGATGGAGCCAAAGAACTAGCTAAACTTACTTCTGTTTATAGCGTTTTAGAGGTGTGACATGGAAGAATTTCTAAAACAACTTTTATATGATTATAAAAATTGGGCTTATATTATTGTATTTTTATGGTGTATACTTGAGGGAGAACTTGCATTAATTTTAGCAGGTATTTTTGCACATGAAGGGCATGTAAATCTAGGACTTATCATTTTTATCGCGGGTTTAGGTGGTTTTGTGGGAGATCAAATATACTTTTATATAGGAAGATATAATAAAAAATATATCCAAAAAAAGCTCCGAACTCAAAGGCGTAAATTTGCCATAGCGCATTTACTTTTACAGCGTTTTGGTTGGCCTATCATCTTTATACAAAGATATATGTATGGCTTTAGGACTATCATCCCTATGAGTATAGGACTTACACGCTATAGTGCAAGAAAATTCGCTTTTATCAATCTCATTAGCGCTTGGGCTTGGGCTGCGATAACTATTTTACTTGCTTGGTTTTTCGGTAAAGAAATTTGGCTAGCTGTTGAATGGGCAGGAAATCACTGGTATTTTGCGGTGCCAATTATTGCTTGTTTCTTACTTGCATTGTTTTTAGGCATGAAACAAATAGAAAAATCCATACTTAAAAAAAGGACTAGAAAATGACTTTTAATTTTAAAGAAGAAAGCATTGAATCCATTCATGCTGATTTTGAAATCATTTTAATACAAGATAAAAAAATAGAAAAATACACTCAAAGTCAAGAACTTTTTAAACTTTCTAATTATAAAGGAGAAGGTGTTTGCATTGATATGCAAAATAAAATTCTTTATTGTGAGCTAAAAAGTTTAGACTATGAAGATATAAGACTTGCCTTTGCTAATGCTTACAAGGCTTTAAAAAAACTTGAAATTCAAAGCGTTAAAACACGCAGTGTAGTTGGCAAATGCGTAGTTAATAGCTTTAATGCGATTATTCAGGGTTTTACCTTTGGTGCTTATGAATTTAACAAATACAAAAAAGAACCAAGTTTAAGTAAATTACAAAACATCATTATCTCTAAAGATGAAATCAATGAAAAATCTTACAGTCTAGAAGAAGCATGCATAGGCGTTAATTATGGTCAAGTTTTTTCTAATGCATGTGATTTTGCAAAAAATATCGTTAACGAAATTCCACAAATTTATACTCCTGCTAAAATGGCAGAAGATGCACTTGACTTAGGTCAAAATGACTATAAAATCACTTGCAAAATCTACGAAAGTGACTTTTTAGAGCAAGAAAAAATGCAAGCATTTTTAGCTGTAAATCGCGCTTCGGCACACCCACCAAAACTCATTCATCTTTCTTATAAACCAAAAAATGCAAAGATGAGAGTGGTATTTGTAGGTAAGGGTTTAACTTATGATAGTGGCGGGCTTAGTCTAAAACCAGCTGATTATATGCTGACAATGAAATCAGATAAAAGTGGTGGTGCAGCCGCAATGGCTATCATAAAAGGCGCGAGTGAATTAGATCTTGACATTGAAGTGCATTCTATCATCGGAGCTACTGAAAATATGATAGGTGGCAATGCTTATAAACCCGATGATGTATTAATTTCGAGAGAAGGTGTGAGTATTGAAGTAAGAAATACTGATGCTGAAGGAAGATTGGTTTTAGCAGATTGTCTTTCGCTTGCTCAAGATCTTAAGCCTGATTTACTCATCGATTTAGCTACTTTAACAGGTGCGTGCGTTGTTGGGCTTGGGGAGTATACTAGTGCCATCATGGGCAACAATGAAGACTTGCAAAACGAATTTTACAAGGTAAGCAAAAAAAGTGGAGATTTAGCTACTATTTTACATTTTAATCCTCACTTAAAAGAACTTATTAAATCTAATATCGCAGATGTTAGCAATACTTCTACAAGTCGTTATGGTGGAGCTATTACTGCGGGGTTATTTTTAAATTCTTTCATTAGAGAAGAATACAAAGACAAATGGCTACATCTAGATATCGCAGGACCAGCTTACCTAGAAAAGGCTTGGGGTTATCATAGCTTTGGCGCAACCGGTGCAGGTGTTAGAATGTGCCTTGCATATTTACTTTATCTTTCAAGGAATAAAAAATGAGTTTATCAGTTGGTATAGTTGGACTTCCAAACGTAGGAAAATCAACCACTTTTAATGCACTAACAAGAGCACAAAATGCCGAAAGTGCGAATTATCCATTTTGTACTATAGAACCTAATAAAGCTGTGGTTCCTGTGCCTGATCATCGCTTAAAAGAATTAGCAAAGATTGTAAATCCACAAAAAATCATACGCTCTAATATCGAATTTGTAGACATAGCAGGATTAGTTGCAGGAGCAAGTAAAGGCGAAGGTTTAGGTAATAAATTTTTATCTAACATCCGCGAAACAGAAATGATTTTACACATTGTGCGTTGTTTTGATGATGAAAACATCACTCATGTTGCAGGCAGTGTTGACCCTGTGCGTGATGTGCAAATCATAGAAACTGAATTAATACTAGCAGATATTGAACAACTTAGCAAAAAAATAGAAAAACTCACCAAAGGTGCAAAAGCAAACGAAAAAGGTGCAAAAGAAAGTTTGGCCTTGGCAAATGAACTCTTAGAGCATTTAAACCAAAACAATAGCGCGAGTTCATTTCCAAATAAAAATGAAGTTTACCAAGCACTCATAAAAGAACTAAGACTACTTTCAGCCAAAGAAGTCATCTATGGAGCTAATGTTGATGAGAATTCGCTTTTAGAAGATAATGACTTCGTAAAAGATCTAAAAGAATTTGCCGCTAAATCCGGCCATGAAGTGATCAAGCTTTGCTCTAAAATAGAAGAAGAAATGATAGCTCTAAGTGATGAAGAAAACTATGAATTTTTAAAATCCTTAGGTATAGAAAGTAGTGGTTTAGAAGTCGTAATACGCACTGCATTTTCTAAACTGAATTTAATTAGTTATTTCACTGCAGGGCAAATCGAAGTCAGATCATGGACTATACAAAGAGGCTGGAAAGCACCTAAAGCAGCAAGTGTGATCCATAACGACTTTGAAAAAGGTTTTATCAAAGCTGAAGTAATTTCTTATGAAGATTATATTGCCTGCAAAGGCGAAAGTGGCGCTAAAGAAGCAGGAAAGCTACGCCTTGAAGGAAAAGACTACATCGTACAAGATGGCGATGTAATGCATTTTAGATTCAATGTTTGATACCATCAAACATTGATCTGCTTTTTAATCCATTTTTGTAATTCTTCTTTAGTATTTTCTTCATTGCTAAAAGTAAGCAAATTTGCTTTAGGCCAAAAATAACTCTTTGGGTTTTCAAATTTACCCCAACGCCAATCAAACCTAGGAGCTAAAAGCACAGTAGTAGGTATATCTAAGGCTAAAGCCAAATGAGCTATGGCGCTATCTATACTCACAACACAATCAATATCTTTTAAGCGATTTAAAGTATCTTCCCAGTTTTTTAAATCCTCTCCCCTATTTTCTACTATATCAGGCAAGTTAAAATGACCAACATTCTCCACTTGAAAAGAAACAATTTCACAATCTAAATCTTTTAAAGCATTAAGTAAAAATTCTAATTCTACATTTCTTAACAAATCCGAATGAGCTGCATTTGGTGTAAACCAAAAAATACCTATTTTTTTCTTTATATTGCTTGGTTTTTCTAGACTTATAAGTGGTGTTTTTAGTCTAGGAATTTCATCTAGCTTGATATCGCACAACAAAGGCAAAGAGCAAATTGGCATTGCATAGTCAAAATCTTTTGGAAAGTCTTTTAAAACTTTTAAATTTAAAAATGCTTTACTGTTTTTGTTAATTTCTTTGATTTGATTTTTAAACATTTCATACATAGCACTTTGCGGGGCAAATAAAACTTTAGAGGCAATTTGACAAAGTTTTTCTAAACATCTTGCATACATAATGGTATCGCCAAAACCTTGCTCACAAAAAACCAAAATCGTTTTATCTTTAAAAGCTTGCACACCTTCTTTATTAAAAGCTTGAATAGTTTTGTTGTAATGATACGGAGAAAAAGTTTCATTATGTGCGTAAAAAAGTCTACTTTCATATATCCTTTTACCTTCTTCAAAGTTATCACTCTCACCCATACGCATTAACAAATACGCCAGATCAAACTGATAAGTCGCGTGAGAATGTAAACTCAAGGCTTTTTGGTATGCATTGTAAGCACCTTGGTAGTTAGAACTAAGCTCGAGCGCCTTTGCATAATTTTGCCAAAATTGTGCATTGTTTTGATTAAATTCGCATAAGCAAGCAAATAAATTTAAAGATTCTTCTAATCTCAAAAGTTTAAAAAGCAAATAAGCCTTTTGCGGTAGAATTTGTGTATTAAGATACTCATTAATCTTAACAATCGTTAGATTTTCTTGTGTTTTTTTCTGTAGTCTATCTTGCAAATTAGCACTATGAATATGGTTTTTTTCTACTAATTCTCCATTTTGAAGTTTTTCTATCATTACTTGCGCAAATTTACAAAGCTCCTCATGTGCTTGTAGTGCTTTAGTGAAATTACTTTTAAAATAAAGCTCAGCATAGCTTTTCCATAAGTCAAGATTATACAAGTCTTTTTCCAAAGCAACTTGATATAATTTTTCCGCTTCGACTAGATTACCTATGCTTTGGTATGCATACGCAAGCTCTAAACTAAGTTCATCAAACAAATCATCTTTTCTTTTTAAAAGCTCTTGCAATAATTTCACACCATCTTCAAAATATCTATTAGACAAAAGTGCTTTTGCATACATTAAACCATAAAAACTTGTAGGGTAAAGGTTAAAAATTTGCCTTGCATAATGCAAAGCATTTGTAAAATCACCTAGTTTAAACGATGATATCATCGCATATTCTAGTGCATTTTTAGGATCATACTCTAAATACATTTGAGCGCATTCTAAACACTTAGCATAACTGCCATTGTGATAATAATATAAAATTTTATCCAACATTATTACCTCTTATTTTTTTATTATTATACCCAAATCATACTTTTTTCTAAACCCCACCCAACTCCCCAGAGTTTGCTAATAAGCATTAAGCTTTTTAGCTTAATGTTATTAGAGAGTTTGCCTAATAAGGAGTTTGGTATTTATATACCATTACACACTTGTATTCTTGATTAACGTGCTTT